>NZ_JBHWHY010000006.1:0-272305 GCF_042732265.1 Streptomyces sp. NPDC059788
GGGTGCGTGTGCACCCCGGCCCCGCGCCGCGAACCCTGTGAAGGCCCCTACTCGGAGCGCTTCTTCGGACGCCAGACCACCAGCGCGCCGGTCTGCTGCACGTCCTGATACGGCACCAGGTCCCGGCGGTACGAGGCGTGCACCGCCGCCTCCCGCTGCTGGATGGCGGCGGCCGCGCCCTCGACCGCGTGCTGGAGCTCGGCGACCCGCTGGCGCAGGGCCGTGACCTGGTTCTCCAGTTCGATGATGCGCTTGATGCCGGCGAGGTTGATGCCCTCGTCCTGCGACAGCCGCTGCACTTCCCGGAGCAGTTCGATGTCCCGGGCCGAGTAGCGCCGGCCGCGCCCCGCCGTACGGTCCGGCGAGACCAGGCCGAGGCGGTCGTACTGACGCAGGGTCTGCGGATGCAGACCCGAGAGCTGAGCCGCGACGGAGATGACGTACACCGGCGACTCTTCGGTCAGCTCATACGGGTTCCGACGCCCGCCCCGGCCATCCATCCGACTCAAGCTCCCTTCGCGGCCTGGAACAGCTCCGCCCGCGGGTCCTCACCCGCGGTCGCCTCGCGGTAGGACTCCAACGACTCCCGTGCGGTGTCGCCGAGGTCCTTGGGGACGCTCACCTCGACGGTGACCAGCAGGTCGCCCCGGGTGCCGTCCTTGCGCGTGGCGCCCTTGCCGCGCACGCGCATCGTACGTCCGTTGGGAGTGCCGGCCGGGAGTTTGAGCGTCACCGGCGGGCCGCCGAGCGTCGGCACCCGCACCTCGCCGCCGAGCGCCGCCTCCGGGAAGGTGACCGGCACGGTGACGGTGAGGTTGTCGGCCTTGCGGCCGAAGACCGGGTGGGCCTCGACGTGCACGACGACGTACAGGTCGCCGTTCGGTCCGCCGCGCTCGCCCGGGGTGCCCTTGCCGCGCAGCCGGATGCGCTGCCCGTCGGAGACGCCCGCCGGGATACGCACCTGCATCGTGCGCGAACTGGTCGCCCGGCCGCTGCCCTTGCAGACGTCGCACGGGTTCTCGGCGATCAGGCCACGGCCCTTGCAGTCCACGCACGGGTCGGTGAGCGAGAAACCGCCACCGCCGCCGCGGCTGACCTGTCCGGTGCCGACACAGGTCGGGCACACGCGCGGCGTGCCGTTCTTGTCGCCGGTGCCCGAACACGCCTTGCAGGGCGCCTGGCTGGACATCCGCAGCGGGACCGTGGCCCCGTCCGCCGCCTCGGTGAAGCTGAGCGTCACCTCGGACTCGACGTCCTGGCCGCGGCGGGGCTGCGTACGCGTACCGCCGCCACCGCGGTTGAACAGGCCGCCGAAGACGTCGCCGAGACCGCCGCCGAAGCCACCGCCCTGGGCGCCGCCCTGCGCGCCGCCTCCGAAGAGGTCACCCAGGTCGAAGTTGAACGATCCGCCGCCGGCGCCGCCGGGGCCGGCGCGGAAGCCGCCGTTGCCGAACAGCGCCCGCGCCTCGTCGTACTCCTTGCGGCGCTTGGGGTCACCGAGGATGTCGTTGGCCTCGGAGATCTCCTTGAAGCGGTCCTCGGCCTTGGCGTCCCCCTTGTTGGCATCCGGGTGGAACTCCCGGGCCAGCTTGCGGTACGCCTTCTTGATCTCCGCCTCGGTGGCGTCCTTCGGGACGCCGAGGACCTTGTAGTAGTCCTTCTCCACGAAGTCCTTGGTGTTCATCCCCGACGTCCCTCCTCCCGTACTGCTGTCCCTGCCGCCGCGTCAGCCCTCGTCCGGGCCACCGCTCTCCTCGTCCGAAGCCTTGGCGTCGTCCTCCGAGGCGGCCTTGCCGGGCTGCGCGCCCGGCTGCGGCTCGGCGACAGCGACCCGCGCGGGGCGGATCGTTCGTTCACCGATGCGATACCCGGGCTGGAGGATGGCGACGCACGTGGTCTCCGTGACATCCGGAGCGTACGAGTGCATCAGGGCCTCGTGGATCGTCGGGTCGAAGGGCTCGCCCTCCTTGCCGAACTGCTGGAGGCCCAGCTTCGCGGCCACCGTCTCCAGCGACTCGGCCACCGACTTGAAGCCGCCGACCAGCTCGCCGTGCTCCCGGGCCCGGCCGATGTCGTCGAGCACGGGCAGCAGCTCGGTGAGCAGATTCGCCGCGGCGATCTCCTTCACCGACACCCGGTCCCGCTCCACCCGGCGACGGTAGTTCTGGTACTCCGCCTGGAGCCGCTGGAGGTCCGCGGTGCGCTCGTTGAGCGCGGTGCGCACCTGGTCCAGCTGCGCCGTGACGGCTACGTCCTGGTTCGTTTCCCCGGCCGGGGCCGAGCCCGCCGTGTCGGCGGACTCGGCCTGCGCCGCGTCATCAGGGGTCTGTGCGGCTTCGGCGGGGACGTCGGGCTTCTCCTCGAAGCCCGGAGTCTCCTCCGTCACGCGGCACCGTCCTTCTTCGGCTTCTCGTCGTCGACGATCTCGGCGTCGACGACATCGTCCTCGGCCTTGGCCTGCTGGCCGCCGGCGGCACCCGCGGCACCGGCGGCGCCCTCGGCGCCACCCGCGGCCTGCGCGTCGGCGTACATGGCCTGGCCCAGCTTCTGGCTGACCGCGGCGACCTTCTCGGTCGCGGTGCGGATCTCGGCCGTGTCCTCGCCCTTGAGCTTCTCCTTCAGCTCGCCGACGGCGGTCTCGACCTCGGTCTTCACCTCGGCGGGGACCTTCTCCTCGTTGTCCTTGAGGAACTTCTCCGTCTGGTAGACGAGCTGCTCGCCCTGGTTGCGGGACTCGGCGGCCTCGCGGCGGCGGTGGTCCTCGTCCGCGTACTGCTCGGCCTCCTGGCGCATCCGGTCGACCTCGTCCTTCGGCAGCGAGGAGCCGCCGGTGACGGTCATCTTCTGCTCCTTGCCGGTGCCGAGGTCCTTCGCCGCGACGTGCATGATGCCGTTCGCGTCGATGTCGAAGGTGACCTCGATCTGCGGCACGCCGCGCGGGGCCGGGGGCAGACCGGTCAGCTCGAACATGCCGAGCTTCTTGTTGTACGCCGCGATCTCGCGCTCGCCCTGGTAGACCTGGATCTGCACGGAGGGCTGGTTGTCCTCGGCGGTGGTGAAGATCTCCGAGCGCTTGGTCGGGATCGTCGTGTTCCGCTCGATGAGCTTGGTCATGATGCCGCCCTTGGTCTCGATACCGAGGGACAGCGGGGTGACGTCCAGCAGGAGGACGTCCTTGACCTCACCCTTGAGGACACCGGCCTGCAGCGACGCGCCGATGGCGACGACCTCGTCCGGGTTGACGCCCTTGTTGGCGTCCTTGCCGCCGGTCAGCTCCTTGACCAGCTCGGCGACGGCCGGCATACGGGTCGAGCCGCCGACCAGGACCACGTGGTCGATCTCGGACAGCTCGATGCCGGCGTCCTTGATGACGTTGTGGAACGGGGTCTTGCAGCGCTCCAGGAGGTCCTGGGTCAGCTGCTGGAACTGCGCCCGGGTGAGCTTCTCGTCCAGGTGCAGCGGGCCCTCGGCGGAGGCGGTGATGTAGGGCAGGTTGATCGTCGTCTCGGTGGACGACGACAGCTCGATCTTCGCCTTCTCCGCGGCCTCGCGCAGCCGCTGGAGCGCCATCTTGTCCTTGGACAGGTCGACGCCGTGGCCGTTGTTGAACTGCTTGACCAGGTAGTCGACGACGCGCTGGTCCCAGTCGTCACCACCGAGGTGGTTGTCACCGTTGGTCGCCTTGACCTCGACGACACCGTCGCCGATCTCCAGCAGCGAGACGTCGAAGGTACCGCCACCGAGGTCGAAGACCAGGATGGTCTGGTCGTCCTTCTCCAGGCCGTAGGCCAGAGCCGCGGCGGTGGGCTCGTTGACGATGCGCAGGACGTTCAGACCCGCGATCTCGCCGGCCTCCTTGGTGGCCTGGCGCTCGGAGTCGTTGAAGTAGGCCGGAACGGTGATGACCGCGTCCGCGACCTTCTCGCCGAGGTAGGCCTCCGCGTCCCGCTTGAGCTTCTGCAGGATGAAGGCGCTCATCTGCTGCGGGTTGAAGTCCTTGCCGTCCAGGTTGACCTTCCAGTCAGTGCCCATGTGGCGCTTGACCGAACGGATCGTCCTGTCGACGTTGGTGACCGCCTGGCGCTTCGCGACCTCGCCGACCAGCACCTCGCCGTTCTTGGCGAAGGCGACGACGGACGGCGTGGTCCTGGCGCCCTCGGCGTTGGTGATGACGGTGGGCTCACCGCCTTCGAGAACACTGACGACGGAGTTCGTCGTGCCCAGGTCGATGCCGACCGCACGTGCCATTTCGATTCCTCCATGACTTGAGTGGAACAGGCTCAAGCGTGCAGCACGTCCGCCAGCCTGTCAATTGACCTGAGCGTGGCCCGCTCAACTTTTATGTCGCACTTACCGTCACTCCCCGCTTCGGAGGACGCGGGACGGGGCGGGAAGGGTTGCCTGCGCGACACAGATCACCGGCCGGGCGGCTTCATGGGGCTCGGGATACTGGGTAACCTCAGCGCAGACCCGAAAAGTTACTGCTTAGTAATCGCTGTAGACCTTGTACCGCCGGACTCCGCGTACCCCTCATACGTACGCGCAGCCCCTCAAAGTATTCCCCGTAACCCCCGCACTCGCAGGCCCGAGGAGCCACCCATGCAACTCGCCGCGATCATCGTGTCGCTGGTCCTTATCGCGGTCGGCGTCGCACTGTTCGGCCGTGCCATCCTGCAGATCGTCCGCACGATGCGGCTCGGCCAGCCCGTACCCGCCGGCACCCGGACCGACGACCCCACGCAACGCACGGTCACGGTGGTCAAGGAGTTCCTCGGCCACACCCGGATGAACCGCTGGGGCGTCGTGGGCGTGGCGCACTGGTTCGTGGCGGTGGGCTTCTTCTCGCTGCTGCTGACGATCGTCAACGCCATCGGCCAGCTCTTCAAGGCGGACTGGCTGCTGCCCGTCATCGGCGAGTGGGCGCCGTACAACGTCTTCGTCGAGTTCATCGGCACGATGACGGTGCTCGGCATCCTGTTCCTGATCGGCATCCGGCAGGTCAGCAAGCCCGGCAAGGCGGGCCGAAAGTCCCGCTTCACCGGCTCCAACTTCGGGCAGGCGTACTTCGTCGAGGCGGTCATCCTGATCGTCGGCGTCTGCATCTTCATGCTGCACGCGCTGGAGGGCGCCCAGCACCACGTGGACGGCTACGAGGCCTCGTTCTTCATCTCGTACCCGGTCGTCTCGTGGCTGGCGGGCATGGATGTCGCCACGCTCCAGAACCTCACCTACTTCTTCGCCGGCCTGAAGATCGCGACGTCCTTCATCTGGATGATCACGGTCGCGCTCAAGACCGACATGGGTGTGGCCTGGCACCGCTTCCTGGCCTTCCCGAACATCTGGTTCAAGCGCGAGTCCAGCGGCGACGTGGCGCTCGGCGCGCTCCAGCCCATGACCAGCGCGGGCAAGCCGATCGACTTCGAGGACCCGGGCGAGGACGACCAGTTCGGCGTCTCCCAGGTCGAGCACTTCTCCTGGAAGGGCCTGCTCGACTTCTCCACCTGCACCGAGTGCGGCCGCTGCCAGTCGCAGTGCCCGGCCTGGAACACCGGCAAGCCGCTGTCGCCCAAGCTGCTGATCATGGCGCTGCGCGACCACGCGCACGCCAAGGCCCCGTACCTGCTCGCCGGCGGCGGCAAGGACGAGGAGGGCACCGAGAAGGCGACCGCCGCCCAGCTCAAGGACGTGCCCGCGGACGCGCTCGCCGAGGCGGAGCGCCCGCTGATCGGCACCCTCGAAGAGAACGGCGTCATCGACCCCGACGTCCTGTGGTCCTGCACCACCTGCGGTGCCTGCGTCGAGCAGTGCCCGGTCGACATCGAGCACGTCGACCACATCGTCGACATGCGCCGCTACCAGGTCATGATCGAGTCCAGCTTCCCCAGCGAGGCCGGCACGATGCTGAAGAACCTGGAGAAGAAGGGCAATCCCTGGGGCCTGGCCAAGAAGCAGCGCCTGGCGTGGACCAAGGAGGTCGACTTCGAGGTCCCGGTCGTCGGCAAGGACATCGAGGACCTCACCGAGGTCGAGTACCTGTACTGGGTCGGCTGCGCGGGCGCCCTGGAGGACCGCGCCAAGAAGACCACCAAGGCGTTCGCCGAGCTGCTGCACATCGCCGGCGTGAAGTTCGCGATCATGGGCGGTGACGAGGCGTGCACTGGCGACTCGGCCCGCCGCCTGGGCAACGAGTTCCTCTTCCAGCAGCTCGGCCAGCAGAACGTCGAGATGCTGAACACGGCGTTCGGCGAGGACGCGGACGAGGGCGTGACCGTCCCCAAGGCCAAGAAGAAGATCGTCGCGACCTGCCCGCACTGCTTCAACACGATCGCGAACGAGTACCCGCAGCTCGGCGGCGAGTACGAGGTCGTCCACCACACCCAGCTGCTCCAGCACCTCGTCGACGAGGGCAAGCTGGTCCCCGTCACCCCGGTCGAGGGTCTGATCACCTACCACGACCCCTGCTACCTGGGCCGCCACAACAAGGTCTACACACCGCCGCGCGAGATCATCGCCAAGGTGCCGGGCCTGCGGAACGAGGAGATGCACCGCCACAAGGAGCGCGGCTTCTGCTGCGGCGCGGGCGGCGCGCGCATGTGGATGGAGGAGCGGATCGGCAAGCGCATCAACAACGAGCGCGTCGACGAGGCCCTGTCCCTCAACCCGGACATCGTCTCCACCGCCTGCCCGTTCTGCCTGGTCATGCTCACCGACTCGGTCAACGGCAAGAAGAACGACGGCAAGGCGAAGGAATCCGTCCAGGTCGTGGACGTGTCCCAGCTGCTGCTGGACTCCGTCAAGACCCCGGTCGACCCGGCGGGCGAGGAAGCCCCGTCGGACGCCCCGGAACCGGAGCCGGTGAAGTAACCGGCCCACCCGTCGGCCCACGGCCGGTCCCGCTTCGGCGGGGCCGGCCGTTGCCGTTGAGGAGGGGTGGGGTGACGTTACGGGGGCGTAGTGACGTCACGTGGCCGTATCGACGTTACGGAGGCGTATCGACGTCACGGGTGCGCAGCGACGCGTCCATAGCGTCACGACGTTTCGGTACCGTGTCGTCGTGCCCGTACCGTAGCGACGTCACAGTGACGTAGCGACGTGCCAGGCCCGTCACAACGCACCAGCCCCGTAGCGACGCACCAGGAGCGTTCCGACGTCACGCCCTCGTATCGACGTACGCGCGCGTGACGACGTACCGAAGTCGTCGCGGCGTGCCGGGGCGTCACGACGTACCGTCCCGTACATGAGAACCGCCCCCGCCGTCCTCGCCACGGCAGCCGCGCTCGCCGCACTCGTCACGGTCGCCGGGTGCGGCCTGTCGCAGGCGGCGGACCCCGCGCAGCCCGCCGCCCGGTCCTTCGAGGGGCTGCCCTTCGTCGGCGTCCTGATCTCCGAGGGCGAGCACTACTGCACCGCGAGCGTCATCGACAGCCCGAAGGGCAACATGCTCGCCACCGCCGCGCACTGCGTCCACTTCCGGGAAGAGGACGAGGACGAGGACACGGACGAGGACGACGAGTACGAGCCCGGTCCGATCACCGGCGACGTACAGTTCGCGCCACGCTTCTCGGGGGCCGGGGAGGGCACGTTCCCGTACGGGAAGTGGAAGGTCAGCGGCGTCCACGTGCCCAAAGCGTGGCGCGACGAGGACGACGACCGCGGCGACTACGCCTTCCTCACCGTCGAGCCGGACGCGCAGGGCCGCACGGTGCAGGAGGTCGTCGGCGCCGCCACCCCCGACTGGTCCTCGGATTTCCGCCGCCACGTCACCGTCGTCGGCTACCCCAACGAGGCGTACAACCCCGGCAACCGCCCGATCACCTGCACCACGGACTCCCGGCGTGACGACGACGAGCCCTACATGACGCGGATGCGGTGCGGCGGCTTCTACGACGGCACCAGCGGCGGCCCCTGGCTGGCCGACCACCACGACGCCCGCCGCCCCGGGCGCCTGATCGGCGTGCTGAGCGGCGGCGACACGGACGCGGAGTCGACGGCCGTCCTCTTCGACAAGGGGGCGCGGGAGCTGTACGAGCGGGTGGCGCGGGGCGCGGCGAAGACGTCCTGATCAGCACCGTCGCATTCCGCCGCGGCCATTGCGCTCTGTCGGGCCGCCCTGCACCATCACCACCGACCGACGGTGCTACTGGGCCTCTTGAGGCGGAGCGGGACACGGTGGACGCATGTCCGGACGAGCACGCCGCACGCCCGTACGAGGCCGAAGACGCACCCCGAAGAGCCCCCGGGCCACCACCGCCCTCGACACCCCCGGCACGGACCTCGCACCCCTCCCCGGACCCCTCGACGCCGACGGCTACAGCTGACCGCCCCGCGCCCCCGGAGCGGCCCTCGCCGTCCGCGGACAACCCCCGTCCGCCGCCCGGGGCATGCACCTATTCTTTCCCCGTGCGCAGTTGAGGCGGCCGGAACCGGACGGACGGTTCTGTCCGCCCGGGGGAGAGGGTCGTACTGATCATGTCTGCGGAGCCGCGGGCCGATGCCCCGTCGGGGCCTTCTGTCCCTTCTGTTCCTTCTGTTCCCTCCACACCTTCCGTGCTGTCCCTGCGTACGGCCGACCTGGACGAGGCGAGGTGGGCGCTCGGTTCGGCGTTCCACCCCAACCACATCGACCGGCTGCGCCCGAGCGACGACGTGGGCGCGTCCTTCGACGTCGTACGGCTGGGCGCGGTCACCGTCGGCGAGGTGGGGTTCGAAGCGGAGCTGCGGCTGCGGTTCGGGGAGCTGGGCTCGTACCACGTGGACGTACCGCTGACCGGCGGCATCCAGTGGCGGCAGGGGGCCCGGGTGTCGGAGACCGCCACACCGGAACGGGCCGGGGTGTTCCAGCCGGACGGCGCCACCACCATCGACCGGTGGAGCGGCGGGTGCCGGCTGCTGGCGGTGAAGATCCGTACGGCGGACCTGGAACAGCATCTGGAGCACCTGCTCGGCCGGGCCGTCCGCACCCCGGTGCGCTTCGCCCCCGCCCTCGACGTGTCCAGGGGGCCGGGGCTCAGCTGGGCGCGGCTGGTGCGGACGGCCGTACGGGACATCCAGGAGGCGGACGGGCTGATGCACCAGCCGCTGGTGTCGGCGCCTCTTCAGGAGGCGCTGCTGAGCGGGCTGTTGCTGGCCGCCGAGCACCCGTACCGCGAGGAGCTGAGCCGGCCGTCCGCCCCGACGGCGCCGTCGTATCGCCCGGCGCCCGTGAAGCGGGCGGTGGACGCCATCGAGGAGCGGCCCGAGCACCCCTTCGACACCGCCGAGCTGGCCGCCGTCGCCCGGGTCGGCGTGCGGTGGCTCCAGGAGGGCTTCCGCAGGCACGTCGGCATGTCGCCGATGGCCTATCTGCGCGACGTACGGCTGCGCCGCGTACGGGACGAGCTGCGCGGCGCGGGGCCCGGCGAGCTGAGCGTGGGCGAGGTGGCGTACCGGTGGGGCTTCGTGCACCTCGGGCGGTTCGCGCGCAGTTACCGGGAGCGGTTCGGGGAGACACCGTCGCAGACGCTCCAGTCACCGTGAGGAAGCAGCCGCTCCAGTCACCGCGAGGCCCCGGCTACCCCGGACATCCCGGGCACCCCTGGCACCGCGGCCGCCATGCGGACGCAGCCACTCCAGTCACTGTCGGGACGGCCGCCCCGCCGCCAACACGCAGCGTGATCCGGATACCGGCTGCGCAGAATGGATCATGCGGCTGCCCCCGTGCGGCTACGGTCTGGGTGCCAGGGTCGAGTCGGCTACGCCGGTGCGTCCGCGCGTCGGTGCATACCGACGGCGTCCACCGATGGCGGGCCGGCCCCTGGGTACCGGCCGGTATCCCCCCGTAACCGCAGCCGGACCCCCGCCCGTGAGGCGTCGGACGACGACGATCCGATGCCTCATGGGCCGGTGGAGCGCGGTCCGCGATTGCTCCCGCGCCCTCCCCTCCCCGCCTTGTGTCGCGCGTCCCCTCGGGGACCCGCCTGCGCTCCCCTAGGGGATGTCACAGGTCGGCAGCAAACCCGCCCGGTGTCCCCGCACCCGGCCACGGGGCCTCCGAGACCAGGTACGTTCGATGACGTGGCTGGATTCAGGATGGGTCGCGGACGGGACGCCCGTTCCGCGCAACAGGGGCAGCAGCAGGGGCAGCAGGCACCGTACGGGCAGCAACAGCCGTACGGGCAGCAGCCCCCGTCTCCGCACGGGCAGCAGTGGCAGCAGCAACCGCACCGGCCGCCGCAGCCCCCGCAGCCGTACGGCGGCCCGCACCCCGCAGGCCCGCACGGCGGCGACCGGCACGGCGAGCCCGAGTACTTCGGTGACGGCGGCTACCAGCCGCAGCAGCAGTCGTACGCCCCGTACACCAACGACAACAGCCCGGGCCACACACAGCAGTTCAGCGTCGGCGAGGCCCCGGACGCGTACGGCCCGCCCGGCGCGCCGCCGAACGGCCACTACGACAACGGCGGCCCCGGCGGCCAGTACGGCGACGAGGCGTACGGCGACGGCGGCACCTACCGCGCGGGCCAGGCCACGGCCCCGCCGGCCAGCCCCCGCCTGCACTGGAAGCAGCTGCTGACCGGCCTGGTCACCCGGCCGAACCCGACGTTCTGGCAGATGCGCGACCACCCGGTCTGGGGCCCGGCCCTGATCGTCACGTTCGTCTACGGCCTGCTCGCGGTCTTCGGCTTCGACAAGGCCCGCGAGGACGTGCTCAACGCCACGCTGTCCAACAGCATCCCGTGGGTCCTGATCACCGCCGTGATGTTCGTCATCGGCGGCCTGATCCTGGGCGCGGTCACCCACACCCTCGCCCGCCAGCTCGGCGGCGACGGCGCCTGGCAGCCGACCATCGGCCTGTCCATGCTGATCATGTCGGTCACGGACGCGCCGCGCCTGCTCTTCGCGATGTTCCTGGGCGGCGACAGCACCCTCGTACAGGTGGTGGGCTGGGCCACCTGGCTGGCCGCGGGCGCCCTGTTCACCTCGATGGTGAGCAAGTCGCACGACCTGCCGTGGCCCAAGGCGCTGGGCGCCTCCGCGATCCAGCTGGTCGCGCTGCTGGCCCTGGTCAAGCTGGGCACGCTCTAGCCGTACGCCCAAGCCGGCCGCAGGCCCACCCACTGTCCGGGCGCCACTTCCGGAAGGCCCCGCTCCGCCCGGAGCGGGGCCTTCCGCGTACCGGAACGACCAGGTCCCTACCCGTCCGTCACGCGAACCGCTGTGCCGCCGACCCGTCGCACTTCCGCAGCCGTACCGCGTCCTTGGCCGAGCCCAGCGTCAGGCACAGCCCCGGCGCCGCCGCCGGCCGGACCCACCCGCTCGCGGCGTCCCTCGTGAACTGCTGGTTGGCCGCGCCCGAACAGTTCCACAGCACCAGCCCGGCCCCGGCCTCGTACTTCGCGCCCGGCACGTCCAGGCACCGGTCCTGCGTCAGCCCGACGTGCACCGAGCGGCGCTCCGCGTCGTGCCACCACTCCTGGTTCCGCTGACCGTTGCAGTCCCAGCCCACGACCGCCGTGCCGTTACCGCTGCCCGCGCCCTCGGCGTCCACGCAGCTGCCCGTACCGGCGTTCTTCAGCGGCTTGTACACGTCGTCCCAGGCCGGCGGGAACAGCTTCGGCTGCCCGGTGCTCGCCGGGTCGGCGCAGGACGCCTCGCGCCGGTCCGACGCGTAGAGCTGCGTCAGGCAGGAGGCGAAGGCGGCGTGACCGCGCGCGTTCGGGTGGAAGGACTGCCGTACGGAATTGGAGTCCGGCGGGAAGGGATTGGCCAGGTCGACGTACAGCCCGCGCGCCCAGGCGTCCTCCATGCACACCTCGTGCCCGTGGAAGAGCCGCGAGTTGTCGAGGTACGTCGCGCCGGTGTCCGCCGCGACCTTCCGCATCCCCTTCTCGAAGGCCGGTACGGCGGTGTTGCGGCCCCACGCCGCGTCGGAGGTGTAGCCCGTGCACCCGCCCGGCAGCTTGCCGGGGAAGTTCGGGTTGTCCTCGATGTCCGGCCCGATCGGGCTCGGATAGCCCATCACGACCAGCTTGTAGTCGCCGTCGGCGTACCCGGCCCCGCGCATCACGGTCCGCAGATCGCGCACGCTGCGCTCGACCTTGGGCACCAGCGCGTCGACGCGGCCCTGCCACCCCGGCCGGTACTTGGGCTCGCAGGTGCCCTGCAAGGTGAACCAGCGGGTGACGCAGTCCGTCATCACCGACGAGAACTGCAGGTCGTCGTTGGCCCCGGCCACCAGCAGCACCAGCTTCAGCCGGGTGTTCCTGGCCTTGATCGCCAGGTTGTCGCTCTGCACCAGCTCGTCGGCGTACTGCTTGCTCCCGCCGATGTTGATGTTGCCGGTGGTCGCGCCGGAACAGGCGACGTTGTACGTCACGTCCGCCGGTATCCCGGTCCGGTGGACGGCGGCGTCCGGCGAGCGGTGGCACCAGTTGTCCGGCCCGTTCGTCCCCGGCTCGTACGTCCCCACGCCCTCGCCCGCGATCTCGCTGTCCCCCACCGAGATCAACGCGGACTTGCGCTGCGCGGCCGGCCGCTCGGCGGCGTCCCCGTAAAGCCGCACGGCCTCGGCCGCCCGGATCTTCTCCAGCTCCGGAGGCAGCGGCTCGGCGGCAGCGGCTGCGCCCCGGGCGGCCACCGCCGTACCGGCGCCCACCCCCGCGACCACACCCGCTCCGCCGAACCCCACCGCCAACGCCGCTGCGGCGGCCAACAGCCGCCCCGCTCTCGCACGCACCCTCGGGCCTCCCCTCCAGTCTGCAGTCACCGCCGGTTTCTACTCGGAGGTAGCGACCGGCGGAACAGCCGGAACGGGATTGGCCCGAATTCACGTACCGCACGGCAAACACGGATGGCGCGTCGCGCCACGGCAGGCCACAGCAATGCCGAAGCGTGGCAATGCGGCAATGCAGAAACGCGGAAACGCACCGGGTGCGTCACTCACCCGATGCGTTCCTCGGCCCGGGACCGGCAGCCGCCCCACCGCCCCACAAGCCCTACGCGTCACGCGCCACGCGGTGCGCTCTGTGCCGTATACGCCGTATACGTCCTTCGCCGTACTCAGACTCAGGACTCAGGCGTCGAGGACCTGACCCTCACGGCGGACCACCGGGGGCTCGACGCTCCACGGGAAATTGATCCACTCGTCCGTGCGCTTCCACACGTACTCGCACTTCACCAGCGAGTGCGACTTCTCATAGATCACCGCGCTGCGGACCTCGGCCACCGTCCCCAGGCAGAAGTCGTGCACCAGCTTCAGCGTCTTGCCGGTGTCGGCGACGTCGTCCGCGATCAGCACCTTCTTGTCGGAGAAGTCGATCGCGTTGGGCACCGGCGCCAGCATGACCGGCATCTCCAGCGTCGTACCGACCCCGGTGTAGAACTCCACGTTCACCAGGTGGATGTTCTTGCAGTCCAGCGCGTACGCCAGCCCGCCGGCAACGAAAACGCCGCCGCGCGCGATCGACAGCACGATGTCGGGCTCGTACCCGTCGTCGGCGACCGCCTGCGCCAGATCACGAATCGCGCCACCGAAGCGCTCGTACGTCAGGTTCTCCCGCACACCACTCACTGGTTCTCTCGCACCCTCAGACCTGTGTCCGATGAAAATTCTTGAACGACCGCGAGGGCGTCGGCCCCCGCTGGCCCTGGTACCGCGACCCGTACTTCGCGGAGCCGTACGGATGCTCCGCGGCCGACGTCAGCCGGAACATGCACAGCTGCCCGATCTTCATACCGGGCCACAGCTTTATCGGCAGCGTCGCGACATTGCTCAGCTCCAGCGTCACGTGGCCGCTGAAACCCGGGTCGATGAAGCCGGCCGTCGAGTGCGTCAGCAGCCCCAGCCGCCCCAGCGAACTCTTACCCTCCAGCCGCGACGCCAGGTCGTCGGGCAGCGTGATGACCTCGTACGTCGAGGCGAGCACGAACTCACCGGGGTGCAGGATGAACGCCTCGTCCCCCTCCGGCACCACCTCGCGCGTCAGGTCCTGCTGCTCCACCGCGGGGTCGATGTGCGGGTACCGGTGATTCTCGAACACCCGGAAGTACCGGTCGAGGCGCACATCGATACTCGACGGCTGCACCATCGACTCGTCGTAGGGATCGATGCGGACCCGGCCCGCGTCGATCTCGGTCCGGATGTCCTTGTCTGAGAGAAGCACGCATCGAGGATACGCGCCCGCCCCCACCCACCCCGCACACCACCGCCCTCTCCCCCGGCCGCGACGCGCAACTGCTGCACCCCGGGGCGCTCCATCTGCCGAGCGCGCCCCCGCCACGACGGTGCGACGGGGCGACGGCGCGACGGCGCGACGGGGCGACGGGGCGACGGGGCGACGGGGCGACGGGGCGACGGCCCACCCCACGGCAAGGGCCCGGCCCCCACCACCGGGGAACCGGGCCCTCACCCACATAATTCACAGCCGCTCCACCGACTGCCGTCCGCCTCGCATCCCCACCCGGCCCGCCACCGGACCGCCGCCCCAGGGCGTACGGTCGGGGCCCGCCGGCCTCGGCCTCAGCGCTTCTCGCACTCCACCGGCACCGAATGCCGCAGCCGCGCACAGCGCGGACACCGCAGCAGCCGTCCGGGGCCGAGCCGGTCCGTGGTCTGCATGGGGAACGAAGCGGTGCTGAACACGTGCCCTTCGGCACAACGTACGACGGTGCGCTCCATCAAGTCCCTCTCCCAAGTGCATGGACAACAAAAGCCACATTAGGGGATGAACTGGGCGCCACCGAAAGCGGCACTCCGCGCCCCAACCGTACGCCCCAACTCCCGCCCACCCGACCGCAACCCACCCCCCACACACGACCGGGCCCCACGGCCAACTGCACCGGGGGCCTGCGATGAGGTAGAGTGTGCGACGCTGCATCGCCCTCACCACGGGCGACGCTCAAGCGGGTGTAGTTTAATGGTAGAACATGAGCTTCCCAAGCTCAGAGCGCGGGTTCGATTCCCGTCACCCGCTCCATATCGAAGTCCCAGGTCAGCGGCCTGGGACTTGTTTGTTGTCTAGACCAATTTGAGTCGCGTGCCACTCGCGTGCCACAAGGCGACGATTGGCGCACCGAGTTGACGGCCATAGCCCTCATCCGAGAGCCCTGACCTCCCGTTCGCCGGCCACCAAGCCCGCTCGACCACGCCCGCCGCCTCGGCCGGTATACCGGCCCGGAGCGCAGCAGCCTCGTCCCGCCCCAGCTCGCGGGCCACCTCACCGCCAACGGCCACCACCTCCTGAGCGGTCCCGCAGACCTCGGCCAGCAGGGCCGCCAGCTCCCGACTGGTCGAAGCACGCCACGGGCTCGGCCTCCGCCCCAGGGGGCAGCTCGCCCGCACGGAACTTCGTGCCCATGAGGTCGGCCGGCCGGTACATCTGGGCCTGCCGCAACGACCAGCAGAGCTTCGCTTTCCATGCCCGCGAACAGGCCCAGGTGGTCATGGTCCAGCCACCAGCCGTCCAGGATCTCCCCGTCTCGTCCGCGCCCCCGCACTTCCCCGCGCGGAACCGAACCCCAGGCTCGTCCACATGTCGCTGATCCCGTAGTCGCGACGGCACTTCGCCTTGATCCCCAGCCGGTCCCGGTGCCTGCGCCGGATCTCCTCCACCAGCAGCCGCGTCACACCGTTCCCGCAGTGCTCCCCGGCGACGCACAGGTGCGCGAGCCGCACGTGCGGACTCCGCTTCGGAAGACCGAACAACGCGTACCCGATGACCTCGCCATGCTCGACCGCGACGAGCAGACCACCATCGCTCGCGCGCTTCGGTACGGTGATGATCCGCGCTGTCCGCTGACTGCGGCTCCAGGCGGGCTCCTGCGCGAGGACGGGCACCAGCCTCGATGCGTGAAGAGGGGCTGGGCGGCTCAGCTCACGCCGGAACGATGCGAAGTCGGCCCGGTGCTGTCCGGCCGACCACGGGTGTGGTTGCCCGAGTAACTTCGGTCCTTCACCGGGACGCCACGGCGGCTGGCTGAGGTTCATCGCACTCGTAACGCCGATATCCGTGCCGAAAACCTTGACAGCCGGCACGGTGAACCCTGCCCGTATCGGGCCTGGGGCGCTAAGCTGGAGGTGCACCGTGAGGTCGTCTCGGGCTGGGTGGAACCAGCCGGCGTGGCGGCCGGGGCGGGTCAGGCGGAGAGCAGGTGGCATCAGCGGTTCCCGTCCGCGGGCATCGGCGGCCCCGTGTGGCCGGACTTCCGCTCCCACCGCTAGGCGCGCGCCCTGTCCCCGCGTCCACGCCGTGGAGGCGGGAGCCTGCCGATCGGCGTCCTTCATGCCTGCGACCCTGCGGGAAGTGCGCATCGCCGAAGCGGTGCGCGATCTGGTTCACCGCGCTGCGGACTTCGATCCGCTGGAGCTGCTGCACGACCTGACCGCATACACAACCGCCCTGCTGCCGGTGGCCGGGGCCGGCGTGACCGTCCTCGACGACCTGGGTCGGGTGGAGTACGCGACCGCCTCCGACGAACGCTGCCGCCAGCTGGAGGACGACCAGATCGACCTCAACGAGGGCCCCTGCGTGGACGCCACCCGCGAGGGTACCGCCGTGCCCACCGCCGTCCTGACCGGCCCGGCTGCGCTGCGCTGGCCACGCTTCGCCCGCCGCGCCCAGCGGGCCGGCATCACCGCTGTGGCCGCGGTCCCGCTGCGCACCCCTGCCCTCAGCGTCGGAGCCCTGAACCTGATGGGCAGCGGGCAGGACACCGACGCCCTGCCCGACGGATCGGACCTGCGGATCGCCCAGGCGCTGGCCACTGCCGCCGCGTCCTGTTTCGGCCACCGGCACGACCTGCACGGCCAGGCCGTCCTGATCGAACAGCTGACCACCGCGCTGGACAGCCGTCTGGTCATCGAACAAGCCAAGGGCGTGCTGTCCGAACGCCTGCGCATCAGCCTGGACGACGCGTTCCACCGGTTGCGCGCATACGCCCGCGCCCGCCAGCGCAAACTCACCGACCTGGCCACCGACGTCGCCCACGGCACGGTCCCCGACGAACTGTCCCGCTCGTGACGGCCCCGCCGTACACAGCATCCAGCGGCGCCCCGCCCCGCCGCGGTGCCCGCGGTGCCCGCGGTGCCCGCGGTGCCCGCGACAGAAGGTGGACCATGCCCCGTGCCGAGATCAATACCCTCTTCGACCGGCTGCGCCATGCCGCGCGCACCGGCCGGGGCCTTGACGCCCTGTCCCCCGGGGCGACCGCGCGCCTGCTCGGCCACGACGCACTGACCCTGTGCCTGGCCACCCCCCGCGGCCACCTCGAACTCGTCTGGACCGACAACGCGGCCGACCTGCTCGGCCCGCAACTGGACGACCTGCAATACACCCTCGGCGAAGGCCCCACCCTGGACGCCGCCCGCACCGGCCGCACCATCACCGAACCCGACCTCACCCGCACCGCCCTCGACCGCTGGCCGCAGTTCCTGCCCGCCGCCGCCGACACCCCCGCCCGCGCCGTCGTGGCCGTACCGCTACGCCTGGGCGTCGTCCCCGCCGGCGTCCTGACCGTCTACCGCATCCGCCCCGGCCCACCCACCGCCCCACAGCAAGAAGCCACCGACCGCTTCGCCCGCGCCGCACTGACCCTGCTCCTGCGCACCTCCCCCGCCCGCCTGCTCACCGGCGAACACGGCCCCGGCCTCGCCCTGCACCGTGCCGAGGTCCACCAGGCCGCCGGCGTCCTCTCCGTCCAGCTCCGCCTCCCCCTCGACCAGGCCCTCCTCCGCTTACGCGCCCACGCCTACACCCACGACCGCCCCCTGCTCGACGTCGCCCGCGACATCCTCACCCACCGCCTCTACCTCAACAACAGCACCGCATGACGCACCACCGCCCCGACACGTCCGGCTGCCCGACGGAGCCGTACGTGGCGTTCCACTTTCGAGGAGCGAGCCGACTCCCTCACGTTGTACAGGGAGGTAGGGCCGGCCCGGGCGCGCCCCGAGACGACGGTGTCAGCCACCGCCCTCAGACAAATTCCGCAAGGCCCTCATTCGCACCGGCAACCCCCGCGGGCCCACGTTCACCGTCGACCAGCCGATAGTCCTCTCGCACGGCCTTCAAGGCACGGCATCGTGACCCTCACAAGCCGCCGTGCCGGTGTCGTGCCGGACACCGCGGTATACGACGGTCAGCGGAGAGCCGGGGAGTCACCTACAGCCATGCCCCGATACGGATCGTTTACCCAGGTCAGGGAGGCGTCAGAGGCACCACGCCCCCTGATTGCCAAGCTCGGAGCGCGGGTTCGATTCCCGTCACCCGCTCCACAGACAAAGGCCCAGTCCAGGGATATCCCCAGGCTGGGCCTCTGTGCTGTCCGAGTTGGTTTGGTTTGGGCTTTTCGTGCCCGTGGCGTGGACGGTCTGGCCTGGTCGCTGGTGACCGTGTGGCTGGGGCTGCCGGGCTCGGAGGCGGGCTGGGGTCAGCCCGTTTGGGCGGGCTTCCAGTCTGGGTGGCCGGGCATCGGTGGTGTGGTCTTTCCGTAGATCCAGGACTTGAAGTACGGCGTGAGGTCTTGGCCGGAGACGCGGTTGGCGACGTCGATGTAGTCCTGGGTGCCGGCCGAACGGCCCTGGTACGTACGGAAGAAGGTGGATTCGATCTTCCGGAAGGTCGATTCGCCGACCTTGTTCTGCAGCCCGTAGAGCATCAGGGCGCCGGGGGCGTCCGTGTTGAAGAGCAGGCTCGTGGCCTTCTTCAGGCGTCCGGGCGGGCCGCCCGAGGCGCGCTGCCCGGCGTCTCCCGCGTACTCCTTCTTCATGGTGGCGTCGAGGGCGTCACCGCCGTGGGACGCGGCGTAGAGCATCTGGTAGTAGGTCGCGTGGCCCTCGCTGACCCACATGTCGTCCCAGGTGCGCACGGATACGGCGTCGCCGAACCACTGGTGCGCGATCTCGTGCACCATGATCGGGGTGACCTTCTCCGGGGCCACCGTCAGGGCGTGGGCGGAGAAGGTGGAGAGAGTGGCGGTCTCCAGTGCCACGCCGTTGTAGTCGCTGTCGACGCCGAGGACTCCGTACCGGGCGAAGGGGTAACGCAGGCCGAGCGTCTTCTCCAGCCAGGAGACCTGGTCCGCGGTGCGCTGCGCGTTCTTGACGGTCTTGTCGTACTGCCCGGCCGGCACCCAGCTGCGTACGGGCAGGCCGTGCGGGCCGCGCTGGTCGACGGGACGGAAGTTGCCCACCGCCACCTGGGTGACGTCCGTGGGGATCTCATCGCGGGTGGCGTACGTGAACTCGTCGCGAGAGCCCGCGAGCTGCCGCTGCCGTACCAGGTCGCCGTTGGCCACGACCTTCGTGCCGCGCGGCACGGTGACGCCGAAGGTGACGCGGGCCTTGTCGGCGGGCACGTCGTTGGAGGGGAAGAAGAGATGGGCGCGGTCGGGCTGACCCATGAAGGCGAAGCCGTCCTTGGTGTTGATCCAGCTCTTGACCGGCCACTTGGTGCCCTTCGGAAGGTGATAGGCGGGCGAGACCGGGTCCTTGGAGCGGTCGGCGGTGTAGCGGATCCGGACGCGGAAAGCCTTGCCGTCGCGCACCGGTTTCTCCGGCACTACATGCAGCTTTTCGCGCTTGTCGTCCGTGCGGAAGCGGGCCGGGCGGCCGTTGACGGTGACCATCTCGACGTCCTTGACCGCCGAGTCGAGGCTGAAGCGGGAGAGATTCTGCGTGGCGACGGCATCCATCACGGAACTGGCCGCCATCTGGGACGTACCGGCGCGGTAGTCGAAGTGGACGTTGTAGCTCCGCGCGTCGTAACCGCCGTTGCCGAGGCCGGGGAAGAGGCGCTCGTGGCCGTGGTCCGCGCCGGGGCGGGCGTCCGCCGGCGCGCCGGCGGTGTGGGCCGGGCTGGCGTCGGCCGGATAACAGCCGGTGGCGGCCAGCGGCACAAGGAGCGCGAGGGTCACAGCCGAGGCCCTCTTCTTCACAGACGCAGGCACACCCGCGGCGTGTGCACCGGTCTGTCGGGGCGGTATGGAGAGCATGGTGGGGGGATCCTTCCTCCCCGTCCGGCGGGCCGGTGTGGGGAAAGGCCCGGTGAACGTGCCGGTACGGAGACGGTGCGTGAGAGTCGTTTGCCCGCGGACGGGGAAGCCCGCCAGGCAACAAGTCCGCGGAGGCCGGGCCCTGTTCTCCCTGCCTCCTGCACCTTCGAGGCTATGCAGGAGCGAATGACCGGCACCTCGCCTTCGGGAGGTACTTCCCGCGCCTGCGATCACACCGGGGCATGACGGCCCGGTACGCCCGGAGAGCGACTTGCATGATCCTCAAGAGGTACGCGCCGCCGTCTGACCAGCACTTGCAGCGCCGGCCGTGCCTGTGGGGCGGTTCGGTTCCCGTCGCCCGCTTCATGACGAAGGCCCAGCCCGGGGAAGTGGTTCCCAGGGCTGGGCCGTTGTGTTCCGCAGCCGTCGGCGAAGCCGGTCCCGCGAGGCGTGGCCGGCCGGAAGCGGTTTTAGAAGGGGCCGGGCGAGATGGCGAAGAGCTCGTCGATCGCGCCGTTGCAGGTCCACTGGATCAGCCGGGTGCCCTGTCCCTTTTCGGAGCCGGTGCCCAGGCACTTGCCGGAGTAGACGTTCCGGAAGACGCCGTTGCCGTACCACCACTTCTCGTCGACCGAGCCGTTGCAGCTGTACTGGATGACGGGGGCACCGTTGCCGAGCTCGGAGCCGACACCCATGCACTTGCCGGAGTGGTCGTTCTTGAGGAAGTAGGCGCGCGCGCCGTTCGCGTCGGTAGTGGGTACGAAGAGCCAGCTCTCGTCCCTCGCGTTGGGGTTACACGTCCACTGGATCACCGGTGCGCCGTTGCCCCACTCGCTGCCGACGCCCGCGCACTTGTCGCTGTACGCGCTCTTGATGAAGCGGCTGCCCGAAGCGTTGGCGGTCGCGTCGCTGATGCCGATCAGAGCAACTGCCGCAGCAGCAACGCCGAGTGTCCTGGAGAACTTCATCCTCGCCCCATTCGCATAAACGTTCGGAAGCGATGACAGTATGTGAGCGTAAATAAGCTGTCAATAAATTTTCAGGTTCACAAGGTGGCATATACGGACTCGTTCTCTCGAAGAGCGTGTGCCCCGATTGTCATACTGGGTGGCACGGTGCTCGGTCCGGATGGCGAGCAGCAGCTGGCCGAACTGCGGATGCCGCCGCGGAAGAAGCGGTGGCGGCCCGTGTACGAGATCCGCCTGCCCGACGGCACGGTGCTGCGCGGTCGGGAGGGGACGGTGCCGTCGCTGCTTCTGTGTCTGGTGCTGCTGCCGTTCGTCCTGCTCTACCTGGTGGCCCTGACTCTCTCCGACTCCCCCGCCGGCACCGCCACCGCGCCCCTGCGAACCGCCTGGAAGCGGCCGGGTGGGCGCTTCGGCCGGGCGGCCCTGACCGAGTCCGCGCGGGGGCGGTTCCGGGTCCGGGGTGCGGGGCTCGACCGGCGGGTGGCGTACGCGCAGGCGGTGGCGAAGTACTGGGAGCGGTGAGACGGCCGGGAGGGGGTGTCGGTACAAGGGCCCCGGGGGCCCCGGGACGAGAGCCGTGGAACGACGCGAAGGGCGCGGCCACTTCTGTGGCCGCGCCCCTCATTCCCGTTCCGGGTGGACGGTCAGTCGCGCTGCGTGTTCGCCGGGAGGGTGCGGAGCTTCATGTTCTTCGCGGTGTCCGCGCCGAAGCCGTAGTCCAGGAGCTTGGCCGCGTCGGCGTAGCGGTCCTTGCTGTTGAGGACGGTGCCGACGAGGGTCTTGTCGCCGCGGGTGGCGGCGAAGACGAGGCAGTCGCCGGCGGGGGTGGTGGTGCCGGTCTTGATGCCGATGACGCCGTCGTACGAGCCGAGCAGCTGGTTGGTGTTGTTCCAGGTGTAGTAGCGCGTACGGCCGTTGGCGGCGGGGGCCTCGCCCTTGTACTGCTTGGTCTTGACGATGGTGCGGAAGGTGTCGTTCGCCATGGCGTGGCGGGCGAGCTTCGTCAGCTCCGTCGGGGTGCTGGAGTCGTTGCCGCCGCCGTCGAAGGAGTCGAAGGTGGTGTGCGACAGGCCGAGTTCGCCGGCCTTGGTGTTCATCTGGGCGATGAACGACTTGGTGCGTTCGGCGCTGGTGGCGCCGGTGCCGAAGGTGTCGGCGATGCCGTAGGCCGCGTCGGCGCCGGAGGGCAGGAGGGTGGCGTAGAGCAGCTGGCGGACGGTGAGCTTGTCACCGGTCTGGAGGTCCGCGGTGCTGGAGCTGTGCTGGGTGACGTAGTCCCGGTACTCCTGCTTGACGGGGACCTGGCGTTCCAGGTCGACGCCCTTGGTGTCGAGGACCACGGAGGCGGCCATGATCTTGGCGGTGCTGGCGATGGGGCGGGCGGTGTCCGCCTCCTTGCCGAACAGGGTCTTGCCGCTCGCGCCGTCCACGAGGGTGGCGCCCTTGGCGGCTACGGCCGGGGCCGGCGCGGGGGCGGTCCGGGCGGCCTGGGGGGAGGATGCGTTCTGCGTGGGGGGTGTGGCCTGCGCGGCCTGAGCGGTCAGGGGGGAGAGCGCGAGCAGGGCGCCGCCGGCGACGACGGCTGCGCGCGATGACAGGACTCGGGCAGTCAAGTGGGAACGCTCCATAACTGTCGTGCTTGTTGTCGAACCGTGCACCCGTGCGTGCGCGGGACGAGCACGCAAAGGATGCCCGGTACATCAAACTCCATGAGTGGCCGGAAGTAACCCCCGGGGCCCGTTTCTTGTGGTGAGCGTCACTGTGCGAGCGTCCGCGTCAGCGCCGGTGCCGGCGTTGGAGCTGGTGGCGCGGGCCCCGGCGGCGTGTGGCTTTCGGCGCGGGCCCGGCGCAATACGCCGGCACGGGGCGAGGGAATTGCGCTCGGGCGGCATTCCCCGTCACGCCACGGCCGTTGACCGTTGAATTGGTCGGCCGGGTGAAGAATTCATTGCGGGAAATATACGCCGGGCGACTTGCGGAACCAGCGGCTCCGGGCTGTTGTCGGGCTTGTGGGCAATGATCCCGGGCGTCGCGGCAACCTGCGCGCCCGGGGTGGACGGGCAGCACGCAGCGGCCCGTCCGCACAGGGGGGACTTGGCTAAGATGGCTTTAAATCTCAGGCGTTTCCCGATCCTTTAGCGGATTTATGCCCGTTTCTCGACGCTTGACAGGCATCATCGAAGACGGGAAGATCTCAATGGTCTAGGTATAGACCACCAAGAGAGCGTCAAAAAGCGTCAAAAAATCATGCTGCGTACGTAGCGTTGGCATTCGCGATGGCAGCGGGGGGCCCAGGGGGTAGGGCGCTGCCGATGAGCTTCCGCTCCCTGCTGGACCGGAAGACAGTCGCCGGCAGATGCGGCTCTACGCGCACCAGCGGGGATGGGAAAACCGGTGCTGATCAATGTTCTTGGTCCAATGGGCGTCGAACACGGGGGAAAGACCTACCGGATCCGGGCGAAGAAGGTTCGCACGCTGTTAACCGTTCTGGCGTTGCACGCCGGGCGGACGGTTTCCTGGGACACGCTGGTCGGTGAGCTGTGGCCGGACAAGGACCTGGCGAACAGCAGGAACGCGCTGCACGCCAACACCGTACGGCTGCGCAAGCAGCTGGAGGCCTGGGACCTGGGGGCGCACCCCAACGACGTGGTCGTGACGGCCAACAACAGCTATCTGCTCGCCGTCCCGTCGGACGCCACGGACGCCGCCCGCTTCCTGCGGCTGGCCTCCCAGGGGTCGGAGCTGCTCCGCGAGGACCCCGCGCGGGCGGGCGAGGTGCTGCACGAGGCCCTGCGGCTGTGGCGGGGGCCCGCCCTGCTGGACGCGGGGGACGGCGTGCTCTGCCGCTCCACCGCCGCGCAGCTCGAAGAGCGGCTGATGACCCTCCGCGAGGACCTGGTGATGGTGAAGCTGCACACCGGCGGCGAGCGCGAAGTGATCGCCGACCTCCAGGAGTTGGTGGTGGCGCATCCCGGGCGGGAGCGTTTCAGCGAGCAGTTGATGATCGCGCTCTACCGCTGCGGGAGACAGAGCGAGGCGCTGGACGTCTACCAGCGCACCCGCGCCTGGCTGGTGGACGAGCTGGGGCTCGACGTCGGGCGCTCGCTGCGGGAGCTGTATCAGTCCGTACTCGCCCAGGACCCGGTGCTGGACGCGCGGGCCTGACCGGACATCGAGCAGCTCACTTTGTTAGCTGAGATGGACGGGGTGCAACGGTGAGGCTCATACGAGCTTCCCGGGCGCCCCGTCCACGGCGTTCCCGCCGTCTTCCGAGGGCGCCCGTCGGCACGTCGTCCCGCCGCGCGGCACCGGCTCACGCCTTCCGGTACGCCCGCAGGCTCAGCGGTACGCATACGGCCAGCAGCACCGCGAGGGTGCCCGCCGTCACCAGGACCGGGTGGTCCGCCGGGAACCCCGTACCGGACACGACCGGGTTGCCCCACAGGGTGCGGCACGCGGTGACGACCGAGCTGACCGGGTTCCACTCGGCCAGGGGGCGGATCCACGACGGCAGCCCCTGGACGGAGAAGAAGGCGTTGGACAGGAACGAGAACGCCACCAGCACGATCGCGCCGACCGAGTCGATGGTCTCCGGGGACCGCAGGAGCAGGCCGAGCAGCACGCCCACCCAGAGCATCGCGTAGACGAAGGCGAGGATCAGCGCGAAGCCGCCCGCGACCGACAGCGGGTCCGCGTGCGGCCGCCAGCCGACGGCCAGGCCCACCAGCATCACGATCACCAGGCCGAGCGCCGAGACGATCAGGTCGGAGAGCGTCTGGCCGACCAGTACGGCCGTACGGGAGACCGGCAGCGACCGGAAGCGGTCGACGAGGCCGCCGCGCATGTCCATCGCCACGCCGATGGCGGTGGGGCCGATGCTCGCCAGGCCGACCTGCACGGCCACGCCGGCCATCAGGTACTCCTGGTAGTTGCCGCTGCCCGGCACCGAGATGGAGTTGCGGAAGAGATAGCCCACCGCGATCAGCAGGATCAGCGGGTTCATCACGATGCCGAGGAACTTCCCCGGCGCCCGCCGCAGGTGCAGCAGGTGCCGCCCGGCCAGGGCGGCCGTGTCGGCCAGGCCGGCGAACGGGCCGCCCGGCGGCACGGTCGCGACGCGCAGTTCACTCATGGACGGCCGCCTCCGGCTCGTTGCGTTCGGTCAGTTGGAAGAACACGTCGTCGAGGGTGGGGCGCCGTACCTCGAAGTCGGTGACCTCGACGCCCGCGGCCCGCAGCGCGCCCGCGAGGGCCGCCACGCTCTCCAGCCCGGCGTCCAGCTGCACCGTCAGCCGCAGCGCCTCGGAGTCCACCACCGGCTCGGCCCCGGTCAGGGGGGAGACGGCGGACAGCGCGGCGGACAGCTGGCCGGGGCGGGCCACGGCGACCTGGAGGTGGTCGGTGCCGACGGCGCGCTTGAGTTCGGCCGGGGTGCCCGCGGCGATCACCCGGCCGGTGTCGATCACCACGATCTGGTCGGCCAGCTGGTCGGCCTCCTCCAGGTACTGCGTGGTGAGCAGCACGGTGATGCCCTCGTCGACGAGGTCGCGCACCACCTTCCACAGCACGGTGCGGCTGGTCGGGTCCAGGCCGGTGGTCGGCTCGTCCAGGAACAGCACCGGCGGCCGGGCGATGATGCAGGTGGCCAGGTCGAGCCGGCGCCGCATCCCGCCCGAGTACGTGCCCACCGGGCGGTCCGCTGCGTGCTCCAGCTCGAAGCGCGCGAGCAGTTCGGCGGCCCGCTGCCGGGCGCCGCGCCGGCCCTGGCGCAGCAGCCGGCCGAGCAGGATCAGGTTCTCGCGGCCGGTGAGCAGTTCGTCGACGGCCGCGTACTGACCGGCCAGGCCGATCCGGCGGCGCACCTCCTTGCTCTGGCGCACCACGTCGTACCCGGCGACGGTCGCATGTCCCGCGTCCGGCGTCAGCAGCGTGGACAGCACCCGTACGGTCGTGGTCTTGCCCGCCCCGTTGGGTCCGAGTACGCCGAGCACCGAGCCCGCGGCCACCGACAGGTCGACGCCGCGCAGCGCGTGGTGGCTCTTGTAGCGCTTCTGCAGCCCTTCCGCGTAGACCGCGGTGTCCGCCCCCATCGCGGTCAGCTGCCGGAGTGCGCGGTGACGAGGCTCTTGGGCCGCATGTCGGTCCAGTCGCGCTCGACGGCGGCCAGTGCCTCGGCGCGCGGGCGCGCTTCGAGGGTCACCGTCCAGCCGGGCGGTACGTCGGCGAAGACCGGCCAGATGCAGTGCTGGCCCTCGTCGTTGACCAGGACGTGGAAGGTGCCGTCTTCGTTGTCGAAGGGGTTCGCCATGGGACTCTCCGTAAGGTGTCGGATGGGGTCGGGTTTGCGGGCGCGGATCAGGGGCGCAGCCGGTCTAGTTCGGCGGCGACGGCGTGGCCGATGGCGGCCTGCGGTCCGGAATGCATCATGAATTCGTGGCCGCACGGGACCGGGTGGACGACCGGCCCGCCGTCGGTGTGCGCGGTCCACCGGCCGGGCCGGGCGGCGCGTTCCCGCGGGGTCAGGCCGAGTTCCGCGACGAACAGGTGCATCGGGGCCCGTACGTGTCCGGGCGTGTGCTCCCGTACGAGGCGGACGTGGTTGCGCATGACGTCCACGAGCCGGGGGATGTCCAGGTCGCCCAGCGGGCTGTCGGCGCGGCGCAGGGCGTCGCGGACGGACGCGGGCGTCGGACCGTCCGTACCGTCCGGGCCTTCGCCGTCAGGCACGTCCTGCTCCAGGCCGCAGTATTCGAGGACGGCGGTCAGCAGCTCCGCATCCGTGGGGACGGGCTCGGCGAGGTCGGCCGGGTAGCTGTCCAGGTTGGCGAGCAGGGCCACTTCCTCGCCCGCGGCCTCCAGTTGCGCGGCCATCTCGTGGGCGACGATGCCGCCGTACGACCAGCCGAGCAGGTGGTAGGGGCCGGCCGGCTGGATCGCGCGGACCCGCTCGACGTACTCGGCCGCGACCTCCGCGATGCTTCCCGGCAGCGGCCCGGTGCCGGTCAGGCAGGACGCCTGGAGGCCGTAGACCGGGTGGCCCTCGCCGATGTGTCCGGCGAGGCCTAGGTACGGCAGCGCGAAGCCCATGCCGCCGTGCACGCAGAACAGCGGCGGCAGGTCGCCGCTGGTGCGCAGGGGCAGCACCGGGCCGTACGGGTCGAGTGGCGCCTCGTCGGCGGACGGGTCGTCGAGCCGCTGCCGTACGCGGTCCAGGAACGTGGTGCCGGCCGCGCGGTCGGCCCGCTCCAGGGCGGCGGCCAGCGCTTCGACGGTCTTGTGCCGGAAGATGTCGGGCAGCGCGAGGTCGAGTCCGGCCTTGCGGGCCCGGCCGACGATCTGCACGGAGCGGATGCTGTCGCCGCCCAGCTCGAAGAAGTCCGCCTCGGCGCCGACCTCGGGCAGGTTCAGGACCTCCGCGAAGACCTGGCACAGCAGCGTCTCGTGGGCGGTGCGCGGGGCCCGGCCGTGGACGGCCGCCTCGGTGGTGTCGAGGGCGGGCAGGGCCTTGCGGTCGACCTTGCCGTTCGGGGTGAGCGGCAGGGCGTCGAGCGTCACGAAGGCGCCGGGGACCATGTAGTCGGGCAGCAGCCCGGACAGGTGCTCGCGCAGTGCGGCGGCGGGCACCGGCGCGTCCTCGGGGACGAGGTACGCGGCCAGCCGCCGGTCGCCGGGCCGGTCCTCCCGTACGTCGGCGACCGCCTGGGCGACGCCGGGGTGCGCGGCGAGCGCGCTCTCGATCTCGCCGAGTTCGATACGGAAGCCGCGCAGCTTGATCTGGTGGTCGACGCGCCCGGCGTATTCGAGGCTGCCGTCCGCCGTCCAGCGCGCCAGGTCGCCGGTGCGGTACATCCGGGCGCCCGCCGGGCCGAAGGGGTCGGCCACGAAGCGTCCGGCGGTCAGGCCGGGGCGGCCGAGGTAGCCGCGCGCCAGCTGGGCACCGGCGAGGTACAGCTCGCCCGTCACGCCGGGCGGCACCGGGTTCAGCCGGCCGTCCAGGACGTAGGTGCGGGTGTTCGACAGCGGCCGGCCGATGGGCGGCTTGCCGTCGCCGGTCAGCGGGTCGCTGGCGGTGGCGCAGACGGTGGACTCGGTGGGGCCGTAGCAGTTGTACAGGGCCCGGCCCGCGGACCAGCGGGCGGCGACCTCGGGCGGCAGCGCCTCACCGGCGGTGATCAGGGTCAGGCCGTCCGGGAGCGCGATGTCCTCGGGGAACGCGGCCAGCACGACCGGGGGCAGTACGGCGAGATTGACGCCGTACCGGGTGACCAGGTCGGCGAGGGGCTCGCCGGGGCCGCGGCTCTCCGGGGTGGCCAGGACGAGGGTGCCGCCGGACAGCAGGGCCATCGACAGTTCGGCGGTGGCCGCGTCGAAGCTCGGGGAGGCGAACTGGAGCACGCGGGAGCGCGCGCCGAGCCCGAAGCGCCGGATGTGGTCGGCGGCGAGGGCGGCCACGCCCGCGTGCTCGACGACCACGCCCTTGGGGCGGCCGGTCGAACCGGAGGTGTAGATGACGTACGCGGCGTCGCGGCGGGTCAGCGGGCGGATGCGGTCGGCGTCGGTGAGGTCGGTGTCGGCGTCGGTGACGTCGGTGTCCGGCAGCGGGCGGTCCGTGGAACCCGTGAGGTCCGCGGCGTCCCCGGCGAGTTCGATCACCTTCGCGCCGCTGTCCCGCAGCGCCCCCGCCGCCCCCGGTGCCGCCAGCACGCACACCGGCCCGGCGTCGCCGACCATGTACGCGATCCGGTCGGCCGGATAGTCCGGGTCGAGCGGCAGATAGGCCGCGCCGGACTTCAGGACGGCCAGGATCGACACGATCATCCCGACCGAGCGGGGCAGCAGCAGCCCGACGAGCGCGCCGGGCCCGGCGCCGCGTGCGACCAGCACACGGGCCAGCCGGTTGGCACGGGCGTTCAGCTCCCCGTACGTCAGTGTCCCGTCGCGGAAGGCGACGGCCTCGTGGTCCGGCTGCCGGGCGGCGTGCTCCTCGAAGAGCTGCGCGACGGTCCGGTCGGGCACCTCGGCGCTCGCGCTGTTCCAGTCGGTCACGACGCGCCGGCGCTCCTCGTCGCCCAGTACGTCGATGCTGCTCAGCGGCGCCTTCGGGGCGGTGGTCACGGCCGTCAGGACGCGGCTGAAGCGCTCGGCGAGCGCCCGTACCGTCTCCGGCCGGAACAGCTGGGTGCTGTACTCGACGAGCAGGTCGATCCCGCCGAACTCCTCCCGGGAGCCGCCGTCCCGCGCCCCGGTGGCGCGCTCGGTCAGCTGGAACGCCAGGTCGAACTTGGCCGTGGCGCTGCCGACGGGCTCCACGGCCGCCGCCAGACCGGGCAGCGCGGCCTCGGCCTCCGCCGTGTTCTGGAAGGCCAGCATCACCTGGAACAGCGGCTGCCGGGCCAGCGAGCGGACCGGGTTGCAGACCTCGACGAGCCGCTCGAACGGCACGTCCTGGTTCTCGTACGCGGCGAGGTCCGTCTCCCGGACGCGGCGCAGCAGTTCGGTGAAGGCGGGGTCGCCCGAGGTGTCCGTACGCAGGACGAGGGTGTTGGTGAAGAAGCCCACCAGGTCGTCGAGCGCCTCGTCCGTACGGCCCGCGATCGGGCTGCCGAGGGGGATGTCCTCCCCGGCGCCCATCCGGGTGAGCAGGGCGGCCAGCGCGGCCTGGACGACCATGAAGAGGCTGACGCCGTGTGCGCGGGCCAGGCCGGCCAGGGCGCGGTGCAGGTCGGGCCCGATGACGGCGGCGTGCTCGGCGCCCTCGTGTCCGGCGACGGCCGGGCGGGCGAAGTCCGCGGGCAGTTCGATCTCCTCGGGCAGCCCGGCCAGCGCGTCCTTCCAGTAGGCGAGCTGGCGGGCGGCGAGGCTGTCGGTGTCGTCCTCGTCGCCGAGCACGTCGCGCTGCCAGAGTGCGTAGTCGGCGTACTGGACGGGAAGTTCGGCCCACTCCGGCGCCGTACCGCCGCGGCGTGCCGCGTAGGCGCGGGCGAGGTCGTCGGCCAGCGGGGTCAGGGACCAGCCGTCGCCCGCGATGTGGTGGAGCACGAGCAGCAGTACGTGTTCGGTGTCGGACAGCCGGAACAGGTCGGCGCGCAGCGGGATCTCGCGGGCCAGGTCGAAGCCGCGGGCGGCTCCATCGGCCAGCAGGCCGCTCAGCCGTGCCTCTTCGGTGGTGTGCTCCCGCAGCCCGAACTCCGCTTCCTCAAGCGCGAGTACGTGCTGACGCGGCGTCCCGTCGCGGTCCGGGAAGACCGTGCGCAGGCTCTCGTGGCGGCCCACGAGGTCGCTCAGCGCGCCGCTCAGCGCGTCCCGGTCGAGGTCGCCGGTCAGGCGCAGGGCGAGCGAGATGTTGTACGTGCCGTGCGCGCCGTCCAGGCGGTTGAGGAACCACAGCCGCAGCTGGGCGTAGGACAGCGGTACGTCCTCGGGGCGGCCTCCCGGGCGCAGCGCGGGCCTGGCGGCACCGGCGCGCGGCAGGCGCTCGGCGAGGCCGGCGGGCGTGGGTGCCTCGAACAGCGCGCGGACCGGGACGTCGGTGCCCAGGACCGTACGGATGCGGCTGACCACGCGCGCGGCCAGCAGCGAGTGCCCGCCGTGCTCGAAGAAGTTGTCCTCGGGACCGAACCGCGCAAGGCCCAGCACCTCGCCGAACACCTGGCACAGCAGGTCCTCCTGCGGGCTGCGCGCGGCGCGTCCGGTGGCCTGGGACCGGAGTTCGGGGTCGGGCAGGGCCTTGCGGTCGACCTTGCCGTTCGGGGTCAGGGGCAGGGCGTCCAGCGTCACGAAGGCGGCGGGAACCATGTACTCGGGCACCCGCTCGGACAGGAACGCGCGAAGGGCGCCGGGCTCCGGAACGGCGGCGCCGTCGGCCGGGACCAGATAGCCGGCCAGCAGGGGCTCGCCCGGCCGTGCCTCGCGTACGGCGACGACGGCCTGGGCGATGTCCGGGTGTCCTGACAGGGCGTTCTCGATCTCGCCCAGCTCGATGCGGAAGCCGCGGATCTTGACCTGGTGGTCGGCGCGGCCGACGTACTCCACCTGCCCGTCGGCGCCCAGGCGCACCAGGTCGCCGGTCCGGTACATCCGGCCGCCCGCCGGGTCGGCCGGGTCGGCCACGAACCGCTCGGCGGTCAGGCCGGGGCGGCCCAGGTAGCCGCGGGCGAGGCCGTCGCCCGCGATGTACAGCTCGCCGACGACGCCGGGCGCGACCGGCCGCAGCCAGTCGTCCAGGATGTGCAGCCGGGTGTTGGCGACGGGGAAGCCGATGGCGGGGGCGCCGGGGCGGATGCCGTCCAGCGGCGGGGCGCCGGTGGACCAGATGGTGGTTTCGGTGGGCCCGTAGAGGTTGGTGATGCTCGCGGTGGCCTTGCGCAGCGTCTCGCCCAGCGGTTCGCTCAGCGCCTCGCCGCCGACGAAGCCGCGGACGCCGCCGAGGACGTCCGGTGCCACGGTGACCAGGGCCTGCCACAGGCTGGGCGTGGCCTGCAGGACGGTGGCGCCGGTCGCGGTGACCGCCCGGCCCAGCGCGGCCGGGTCGCGTACGGTCTCCCGGTCGGCGAGGACCAGCCGGGCGCCGCTGACCAGCGGCCCGAACAGCTCGGTGTTGGCGATGTCGAAGCCGAACGTGGTGACGCTCAGCAGGGTTTCGCCGCGCTCCAGGGCGTAGCGGTGCCGGATGTCCTCGACGACGTTGGCGAACCCGCCCCGGGTGACCACGACGCCCTTGGGGCGGCCGGTGGAGCCGGAGGTGAACAGGACGTACGCGGCGTCGTCCGCGCTGATCGGGCGGGCCCGGCCGGCGTCGGTGAGGTCGGTGTCCGGGAAGCCCGCCACCAGCGCCGCGGCCTCCGCGCCGTCCATGATCCAGCGGGCCTGTCCGGCGTCCGGCAGCGCGGCGTCGGTGGCCGTGGTGGTGAGCGCCAGGACGGGCCGGGTGTCCTCCAGGACGACGGTGTTGCGCTCGGCCGGGTGGTCCGGGTCGACCGGCAGGTAGGCGGCGCCGGACTTCAGTACGGCGAGGGCCGCGACGACCAGGCCGGTGGAGCGGGGCAGGGCGATGGCGACGGTGCGGCCGGGACCGGCGCCGTGGGCGACGAGGGCGTGCGCGAGGCGGTTGGCCCGCGCGTTCAGCTCCCGGTAGGTGAGAGCGTCGTCGCCGCACACCACGGCGGTGTCGTCGGGCAGTTCCCGTACGCGTTCCTCGACGGCCTCGGCGACCGGGCGGGCCGGTGCGGCGGTGGCCACGGCTTCCCCGGCCGCCTGGAGCAGCCGCGCCTCCGCGGGCTCCAGCACGCCGATGCGGGCGAGCGGCTGCGCGGGGTCGGCGGCGACGGCCGCCAGGACGCGCAGCAGGCGGCGCCCGAACAGTTCGGCGTCGGCGGGACCGTACAGGTTGGGCGCGTAGTCGAAGCGCAGCGCGAGGCGGGTGCCGGGGCCGGGCAGCACGGCGAGGGCGAGCGGGTAGTGGGTGACGGAGCGGATGGCCGCGTCCGCGACCCGCAGGCCCGGCAGCGACGCCGCCAGCTCGTCCTCGTCCATCGGGTAGCTCTGGAACAGCATCACCGTGTCGAACAGTTCACCGATGCCGGCCTGTCGCTGGATGTCGGCGAGCCCGACGTGCTCGTACGGCATCAGCCCGGACTGCCGCTCCTGTACGTCCGCGAGCAGTTCGGCCACCGACTGGCCGGGGCGGGCTGTCACCCGCACGGGAACGGTGTTGGCGAACAGGCCGACCATCGTCTCGACGCCGGGCAGCTCGGCCGGGCGGCCGGCGGTGACCGTGCCGAAGACCACGTCCTCGCGGCCGGTGAGGGCGCCGAGAACGAGCGACCAAGCGCTCTGGAAAACGGTGTTGAGCGTGACGCCGAGGCTGCGTGCGCGGGCCGCGAGGTCAGCGGCCAGTTGCTCGGGCACGTCCATGGTCAGCGACTGCGGCAGCACCGGGGTACGGCCTTCGGCGGGCGCCAGGCGGGTGGGCTCGGCGAGTCCGGCGAGCGCGTCCCGCCACGCGGTGTGCGCGGCGGTCTCGTCCTGCGCGGCCAGCCAGGCCAGGTAGTTGCGGTACGGGGCGGCCTTGGGCAGCCCGGCACCCTCCTCCTTGCCGCCGTGCGCGTACAGCGTGAACAGGTCCTGGATGAGCATCGGCAGCGACCAGCCGTCGGACAGGCTGTGGTGCAGCGTCCAGATGAACGTGTGCCGCTGCGCCCCCTGCCGGACCAGGACGAAGCGCATCAGCGGCGGCCGCGCCAGGTCGAAGCGGCGGCCCCGCTCCTCGTCGGCGGCGGCGCGCAGCTGCCCGGCGTCCGCGTCCGGCAGGTCCAGTTCGCGCCACGGCAGGTCGACCTCGTGCGGGACGAGCTGTACGGGGTCGCCGGTGGCCCGGCGGCGGAAGCAGGCCCGCAGGTTGGGGTGCCGGCGCAGCAGGCCCTCGCACGCGGCGCGCAGGGCGCCGGTGTCCAGCGGACCGTCGAGTTCGACGCTGAGCTGGAGCGAGTACGCGTCCGCGCTCTGCGGGTCGTACTCGGACAGGAACAGCAGGCCCTTCTGCAGCGGCGCCAGTGGCAGTACGTCGCTGATACCCGAACGCTTCACGGCGCCCTTCCCTTCGTCCTTCGCCGAACTCACCGAAAGTCCCGTGCTCACTGAAAGTCCCCGAATTCCATGTCGAACCCGTCGAGTTCGTCGTCTGACAGCGCGACCAGCGGCTGGTCGGCGGCCACCGGCTCGTACGCGGCCGGCGCGTCCTGGACCGGCTGCGCGGCGGCGGCGAGCGCGGCCGGTGTCTTGTGCAGGAACACGTCCCGCGGCGTGATCACCAGCCCGGCCCCGCGTGCCCGGCCGACGAGCTGGATGGAGCTGATGCTGTCGCCGCCGAGGGTGAAGAAGTCGGCGTCGGCGGCGACCGTCGGCAGGTCCAGCACCTCGGCGAAGGCGGTGCAGAGGATCGTTTCCTCCGGAGTGCGCGGCGCACGGCCGGTGCCCGTCAGCGCGGTCGCCTCGGGGGCGGTGAGGGCCTTGCGGTCCACCTTGCCGTTGGGGGTCAGCGGCAGGGCGTCGAGGGCGACGAAGTCCCCCGGGATCATGTACTCGGGCAGCACCCGCAGCAGCGCGGCACGTACCTCGTCCGCGCCCGCCGGTCCGACGAGGTAGCCGACCAGGCGCTTACGGCCGGAAGCCGCGTCCGTGTGCACCTGCGCCGCCGCGTCCGTGACGCCGTCCACGGCCCGCAGCGCCGCCTCGATCTCCCCCAGCTCGATCCGACGGCCGCGGATCTTCACCTGGTGATCGCGACGCTCCAGGAACTCCAGCTGCCCGTCCGCGCGGTAGACCACCCGGTCACCGGTCCGGTACATCCGCTCACCGGCCGGGCCGTACGGGTCGGCCATGAACGTCGCAGCCGTACGCCCCGGATCTCCCAGGTAGCCGCGGCCGACACCGGTCCCCGCCACGTACAGCTCACCGGGCACACCGACCGGGACCGGCCGCAGCGCATCGTCGAGCACGTACAGGCGGGTGTTGCGCACCACGCGGCCGATCGGCACCCGGGAGCCCGTCAGGTCCGAGTCCACGGTCAGCACGGCGTGCGTCACGTCGTCCGAGCACTCGGTCGGCCCGTACGCGTTGACCAGCGGAATCCCCGGATAGCGGGCGAACCAGCGCCGGCAGACGTCCACCGGCAGCGCCTCGCCCGTCACCACCAGGTGGCGCAGCTTCGGCAACGACGGGAAACCACCCGCCGTCTCCCACGCGTCCAGCGCCGCCCGCAGCAACGACGGGACGACTTCGAGGACGGTGACGCCTTCGGTCACGGTCACGTCGAACAGCGCGTCCGGGTCCGCGGAGGTCACCCGGTCCACCACGCGGGTGGTGCCGCCCGCCACCAGCGCGGCCAGCATCTGCCACACCGAGATGTCGAACGTCACCGGCGCGTTGTGCACCAGGACGTCGCCCTCGGCCATGGCCAGGTCCTCGACCTTGGCGAGAAGGTGGTTGACCATGCCCCGGCGGTGCACCATCGCGCCCTTCGGGCGTCCCGTGGAGCCGGAGGTGTAGATCACGTACGCGAGATCGTCCTCACCGCCGCGCACCGGACCCAGACCCTCGGCCCGCGCCCCAGCGGCCGGGAAGGGCTCGTCCAGGCACAGCACGCGCAGTTCGCTGCCGTAAGCGTCGGCGATCTCCCGCGCGCGGGCCAGCTCGCCCGGCCCGGCCAGCAGGAACCGTGCGGCACTGTCCTCCAGCAGCCCGGTCTGGCGGGCGATCGGCGCGTCCACGTCCAGGGGCAGCCATGCCGCACCGGCGCCCAACACGCCCAGCACACCGCCGACATAACGGGCCCCCGGCTCACCGAGAACCGCCACCAGCGAACCGACCTCCGCGCCCGCCTCCGCCAGCCGCCCCGCGACCCCGTCAGCCCACAGCGCCAGCGCCCCGTACGAGACCGAGACCTCACCATCGGACACGGCCACCGCATCCGGACGGGCCGCAGCGTGCTCGCGCACCCGCTCCACCACACCCGCGAAGCCACCGGCCCGCCCGGTGTCGTTCCACTCCACCAGCAGCCGCCGCGACTCCGCCTCGTCCACCAGGCCGAGTGCGGCCAGCGGCCGGTCGGCGGTGGCCGGGACGGCGGCGAGCAGGTGCAGCAGACGGGCGCCGAGCCGTTCGACGGCGTCCCGGGTGAAGGCGCCGGGCGCGTAGTCGAAGCGCAGGTCCAGACGCCCGCCGGCGCCCGGCAGGACCGCCAGGCTCAGCGGGTAGTGCCGCCCGTCGCGGGCCTCGGCGTCCAGGAGGCGCAGGCCGGTCGCGGAGGCGCGCACGCTCTCCTCGTCCAGCGGGAAGTTCTCGAAGAGCAGCACGGTGTCGAAGAGGTCGCCGATCCCGGCCCGGCTCTGGATCTCGGCGAGCCCGACGTGCTCGTACGGCATCAGGGCCGACTGGCGTTCCTGGATACCGGCGAGCAGGCCGGCGACGGTCTCCTCGGGCCGGGGGCGCACCCGCACCGGCACCGTGTTGAGGAAGAGACCGATCATGCTCTCGACGCCGGGGACCTCGGCCGGGCGGCCGGAGGTGACCGCGCCGAACACGATGTCGTCGCGGCCGGTGAGGCTGCCCAGCAGCAGGGCCCAGCAGCCCTGGAAGACGGTGTTCAGGGTCAGGCCGCGGTCGCGGGCCCAGGCGGCGAGGCCGGAGGACAGCTCCTCGGGTACGGGCATGCCGACCGTGTCCGCGTGGACGGCCGGGTGCCCGGCGCTCTCCGGGGCGGCCAGCGTCGGTTCCTCGACGCCGTGCAGCGCCTCCTTCCAGGCCGCGAGCGCCGCTTCGGTGTCCTGCTCCGCCAGCCAGGCCAGGTAGTCGCGGTAGGGCGCGGGCCCGGGCAGCGCGGCGGCGCCGTCGGCACCGGCCGCGTACAGCGTGAACAGCTCCTGGACCAGCAGGGGCATCGACCAGCCGTCGACCAGGCTGTGGTGGACCGTCCACAGGAAGCGGTGCCGGTCCGGGCCGGTACGGGCGAGGACGAAGCGCATCAGGGGCGCCTGCGCCGGGTCGGACAGGTCGAAGCGGCGGGCGCGCTCCTCGTCGGCGAGGCGGGCGACGGCAACGGCGCCATCGGCATCGTCGGTCAGGTCCGTCTCCCGCCACGGCACCTCGACCGCGTGCGGTACGAGCTGGACGGGCGCGCCGGACTCGCGGTGGCGGAACGTGGCCCGGAGGTTGGGGTGCCGGTGCAGGAGCCGCGCGCAAGCGGCGCGGAGGCGGGCGGCGTCCACGTCGCCGCCCAGTTCCAGGCCGAGCTGGAGGACGTACGCGTCCACGCCGTCGCCGTCCCGCTCGTACTCGGACAGGAAGAGAAGGCCCTTCTGGAGGGGCGCCAGCGGCAGCACGTCAGCGAGACCGGAGGCAGCCAACTCGACCTCGTAGCAGTCCAGTTCGCTTTGGGACACCGACACCAGGGGCAGGTCGGACGGCACCCGGCCGCCCGCGCCGGGCCGGGCCGCGTGGGTCACCAGCAGCTCCAGCGCGCGGAACCACGTACGGGCGATGTCGCGCGCGTCCTCGTCCGGCAGGATCTCCCCGGCCCAGAGCCAGTCCGCGACCAGGTGCGGGCCGTCGGGCCGGTCCTCGGTGACCGGGGTGACCTCCAGGACGTGCTGCAACGGCATCTCGGGGGCGGCGGCGGTGCCGACCGCGGCGCCCTCGCCGGACAGCGACCAGTCGGCCGCTCCGGCGGCGTTGAAGCGGCCCATGTAGTTGAAGCCGATCTGCGGGCGCGGGTGGCGCGCCAGGAGAGCGCTGGTCTGCGGGTTGAGGTAGCGCAGCAGGCCGTAGCCGATGCCGTGGTCCGGGACGGCCCGCAGCTGCTCCTTGATGCGCTTGAAGGCGGTGCCGACGGCGTCGCCGCCCGCCCACACCTCGTCCCAGTCCAGCTCGCCGGGGGCGAGGCGGACGGGGAAGGCGCTGGTGAACCAGCCGACCGTGCGGGACAGGTCGGTGTTGTCCACGACCTGCTCGCGGCCGTGGCCTTCGAGTTCGATCTGCGTGTCCGTGGTGCCGCAGTCGGCGGCGTTCCTGCGGCGGCGCCAGTCGGCCACCGCCAGCGCGAGTCCGGTCAGCAGGACGTCGTTGATCTCGGCGTGGAAGGCAGTCGCCACATCGGTCAGCAGGGCCGCGGTCTGCTCGGCGGGCAGGACCAGCCGCAGGCGGCGGGCGGTCGCGTAGGTGTCCCGCGCGGCGTCCAGGCCGCGCGTCCCGGGCAGCGGGTCCGGGGCGCTCGCGTGCCCGGTCCACAGCGGCAGCTCCGCGGTGCGGGCGGCGGTGCGCGCGTTGTCGGCGAGCAGGCGCGACCAGCTGCGGTACGAGGTGCCGACCGGCGCCAACGCCGGTGCGCGGCCCGCCTCGACGGCCGACCAGGCCGCGGCCAGGTCGGGCAGCAGCACCCGCCAGGACACGCCGTCCACGGCCAGGTGGTGGACCATGAGCAGCAGGCGCCGGGGCTGCCCGGGGCCGGCGTTCAGCAGGACGGCCTGGAGCAGGTCGCCGGTGGTGGGGTCGAGACGCCGCTGTGCGACGGCGGCCTGCTCGACGATCACCGCGCCGCCGTCCGTACCGCCGTCCGCGTCGGCCGGTACGGCGGCCTCGTACACCGCGCCCGTCAGGTCCACCGTGCCCTGCGGCCGTACCTTCAGCGTCCACAGGCCCTCTACGGGCACGTCCAGCTGCATCCGCAGCGCGTCGTGCCGGTCGGTCACCGCGTGCAGCGCGCGGGTCAGCCGCGCGGTGTCCACGTGGTCGGGGACCTGTACGACGACGTACTGCGCGAACGAGCCCACCGGACCGGCGACCGGGCCGCCGTCCTCCCGCAGCTGGTGGGCGATCGGCATGATCTCCAGCTCGCCGACGCCGTCGTCCGTGCCGACCACCGCCGCCGCGTCCTGGGCCGCCTGCGCGGCGGCGGCCAGCGCGGCCGGTGTCTTGCGCAGGAACACGTCGCGCGGCGCGAACACCAGGCCCGCCTTACGGGCGCGGCTCACCACCTGGATGGAGCTGATGCTGTCGCCGCCGAGCGCGAAGAAGTCGGCGTCGGCGGCGACCGACGGCAGGCTCAGCACCTCGGCGAAGGCGGCGCAGAGGATCGTTTCCTCCGGGGTACGGGGGGCCCGGCCCGCGCCGCTCGCGGCCGTGGCCGCCTCGGGGGCGGTGAGGGCCTTGCGGTCCACCTTGCCGTTCGGGGTCAGCGGCATCAGGTCGAGCGCCACGAACTCGCCCGGGATCATGTACTCGGGCAGCACGAGCGACAGCGCGGCCCGCACGTCCTCCGCGCCCGCCGGTCCGACGAGGTAGCCGACCAGGCGCTTACGGCCGGAAGCCGCGTCCGTGTGCACCTGCGCCGCCGCGTCCGTGACACCGTCCACGGCCCGCAGCGCCGCCTCGATCTCCCCCAGCTCGATCCGACGGCCCCGGATCTTCACCTGGTGGTCCAACCGCTCCAGGAACTCCAGCTGCCCGTCCGGGCGATAGACCACCCGGTCACCGGTCCGGTACATCCGCTCGCCCACGGCCCCGAAGGGGTCGGCCATGAACGTCGCAGCCGTACGCCCCGGGTCGCCGAGATACCCGCGGCCGACGCCCGTACCCGCCACGTACAGCTCGCCCGCTACGCCCACCGGCACCGGCCGCAGCGCGTCGTCCAGGACGTACAGGCGGGTGTTGCGCACCACGCGGCCGATCGGCGTGCGCGTGCCCAGTTCACTGCCGGCTTCGATCACCGCGTGGGTCACGTCGTCGGAGCACTCGGTCGGGCCGTACGCGTTGACCAGCGGAATCCCCGGGTAACGGGCGAACCAGCGGTGGCACACGTCCACCGGCAGCGCCTCGCCCGTCACCACCAGGTGGCGCAGCTTCGGCAGCGACGGGAAACCGCCCGCCGTCTCCCACGCGTCCAGCGCCGCCCGCAGCAACGACGGGACGACCTCCAGCACCGTCACGTCCTCGTCGACGGTCACCGCGAACAGCGCGTCCGGGTCGGCCGCCACCGTGCGGTCCACGACACGCGTCGTCCCGCCCGCCACCAGGGCGGCCAGCATCTGCCACACCGAGATGTCGAACGTCACCGGCGCGTTGTGCACCAGGACATCACCCTCGGCCATGGCCAGGTCCTCCACCTTGGCGAGAAGGTGGTTGACCATGCCCCGGCGGTGCACCATCGCGCCCTTCGGGCGGCCCGTGGAGCCGGAGGTGTAGATCACGTACGCGAGATCGTCCTCACCGCCGCGCACCGGACCCAGGCCCTCCGCCCGCGCCCCCGCCACCGGGAACGCCTCGTCCAGGACGAGGACCCGTACGCCGGAACCGGCCGCCGCCACGATCTCCTCGGCCCGCGCCGCCTGGCCGGGCCCGGCCAGCAGGAAGCGCGCACCGCTGTCCGCGAGCAGCCCGGTCTGGCGGGCGATCGGCGCGTCCACATCCAGCGGCAGCCACGCCGCACCGGCGCCCAACACACCCAGCACACCGCCGACATAACGGGCCCCCGGCTCACCGAGAACCGCCACCAGCGAACCGACCTCCGCGCCCGCCTCCGCCAGCCGCCCCGCGACCCCGTCCGCCCACAGCGCCAGCGCCCCGTACGAGACCGAGACCTCACCATCGGACACGGCCACCGCGTCCGGACGGGCCACGGCATGCAGACGCACCCGCTCCACCACCCCGGCAAAACCGCCCCCACGCCCGGTGTCGTTCCACTCCACCAGCAGCCGCCGCGACTCCGCCTCGGTGAGCACCCCGACGCCCGCCAGCGGCCGGTCGGCCGCCGCCTGCGACAGGGCGTCCAGGAAGGCGGTGAACCGGTCGCGGTGGGCGTCGAGTTCGGTGGCGCTGTACAGCTCGGGGTTGGCGTTGAGGTGGATCTCCACGTCGTCGCCGGAGGAGTCGGAGACCGCGAACATGAAGTCGTTGACGATGCCGGTGGACAGGTTCGTCAGGGTGACGGCGCAGGGGCCGAAGGCGAGTTCCGGCTCGGGCGGCAGGACGTTGACGAACGGGCCGAAGGGGCGCCGGTCGTCGACCCGCAGGCCCATGTCGCGGCGTACCCGGTCGCCGCGGTAGCGCTGGTGGCTGAGCGTCCGCAGCAGGGCGTCGGCGACCGTGCGCAGCAGCTGGTCGGGCGTGGCGCCGGGGGCGATGGCGACGCGCAGCGGCAGGTAGTTGGCGACCATGCCGGGCACCGAGCGGCCCGCGGCGCTGGTGCGCGCGTTGACCGGCAGGGTCAGCAGGATCTCGTCGGCACCGGTCAGCCGCTGGGTGTAGGCGGCAGCGGCGGCGATGACCAGCGTCGGCCAGGTCACCCGGGCGCGGCTCGCGGCGGCGCGCAGGCGCTGCACGACGGGCCGCGGCAGGGTGGTGCTGCGGCGCAGGAAGCCGCGGGCGGGGGCCGGCTCGCGGCCGGAGAAGCTGACCGGGTCGGGGGCGTCGGCGTACGCGCGCGACCAGTACGCGCGGTCCCGCTCGGCGCGCCGCGACGACGCGTATGCGATCTCGTCGTCCACCAGGGTCTTCAGGGGCGGCAGCTGTCCCTCGTCCGTGGGGCGCCCTTCGTGCAGGGCGGTGTAGAGGTCGGCCAGCCGCCGGTAGAACAGCGGGCGGACGAAGCTGTCGCTGACGATGTGGTGCGCGCACATGTAGAGGAACGCGCGGTCCGGGCCGAGGGTGAGCAGGGCCGCCCGCAGCAGCGGGAAGGACGTCACGTCGATCGGCCGGTCCAGGTCCCGGGCCATCCAGGCACGGGCGGCGGCCTCGGGGTCGGCCTCGCCGCTCAGGTCGACGGCGGTGTACGGCAGGGTCTCCAGGGGTTCGACGGTCTGCCGGGGCTCGCCGTCCTCGTCGGTGAGGCGCACGCGGAAGCACTCGGCCTCGCCGAGGGCCAGGCGCAGTGCCGTTTCGAGCCGGGCGGCGTCCAGGGGGCCGCGGATGTCGAAGTGGTCGGCCATGTTGTAGGCCAGGTCGCCGTCGGCGAACTGCTCGTCGAACCAGATCTCGGTCTGGGCCGCGGTCAGCGGCAGACCCGGCTCGATACGTGCGGTCATGACAGCAACCTCCTGGAGGACCTGCGGATGCAAGGGGTTCGGTGCGGCGGGCCGGCGGCCCGGTGCGGGGTGGGGCGTTGCGGCCCGGGGCGTTACGCGGTGGCCGGGGTCGTCTCGGGCAGCCCGTCCAGCTCGGCGAGGTCGTCCAGCTCGGCCAGGTCGTCCGCGTCCAGGCCGTAGATGTCCTGGAGCCACTTCTCCTGGTAGACGGTGTCCAGGTAGTGGTCGCCGAGGTCGGGGGAGATCGCCACGCCGACGATGTCGCGCTCCGGCCGGTTCTCCGCGATCCAGCGCCGGGCGCCGCTGAGCACGGTGCCGGTGGAGCCGCCCAGGACATAGCCGTGCCGGACCAGGCGGTGGCACATGCGCAGCGTGTCGGTCTCGGGGACGTGCACCACGGCGTCCACGTACGACTCGTCGAGGAGCTGCGGCCGGACGCCGGCGCCCAGGCCGGGGATCATGCGCGGGGCCGCCGGGGTGCCGAAGGTGACCGAGCCGACGCTGTCGACGGCGACGACGGTGACCGAGGGCTGGTTCTCGCGGAAGTAGCGGGCGCAGCCCATCAGGGTGCCGGTGGTGCCGGCGCCGATGAACAGGACGTCCAGGTCGGGGAACTGGGCGGCGATCTCGGGCCCGGTGGTGCGGTAGTGGCTCATCCAGTTGCCAAGGTTGGCGTACTGATTCAGCCAGGCGTAGCCGTCGCCGCTCGCGCACAGTTCCCGTACGTACCGGATGCGCGCGCCGAGCAGGCCGCTCTCCGGGTCGGGCTCGGTGATGATGCGTACCTGGGCGCCGAGGTTCTCCATGCGCTGGCGGTTGGCGAGGGTGCAGCGGCTGTCGGTGACGCACACGAAGCCGTAGCCCTTGCTCCTGGCCACCAGGCTCAGCGCGACGCCGAGATTGCCCGACGACGATTCGACGAGGGTCATTCCGGGCCGCAGGGTGCCGTCCCGCTCACCGCGGGCGATCATTTCCACGGCGGCCTTGAGTTTGATCGATCCGGCGAAGTTGAAGCCTTCGCACTTGAGGTAGAGATTCTCTCCGAGGACGCTTTTCAGGTCGACGAAGAGATCCGGCACGTTGAATTCGTGCGGGGCGGATATAACGGGCACGTCCGGTCCTCCCAACCGCAGGCGTGTGGTCCTGTCGCGGGGCAGCGGTTATTTCTTTCCGTGCCGGGACAGTTCGTGGAAGAACCCGTCGACGGCGTGCAGGCCGCCGTCCGCCGCGAGTTCGTCGTAGACGTGCTTGGCGACGGTCAGGTCCAGTACGCCGAGGCCGAAGGGCGAGAAGACGACGGGGCGGTCCCGGGGAATCTTCACCATGCCCGTCATCACGTTGTGCAGGGTGCCGTTGATGAAGTAGCGGTTGCCGACCTCCTGCTCGACGAGGTGCACGGAGGTGTTGGCCTTCATGACGTGCTCGACGTCGTCCACGAAGTTCGAGGACGCCTTGATGACCTCGGGGCCGAGGTCGCGCAGCGAGACGTGCAGCACCACCGGGTTGTGCGCGAACCAGGCGGGGCTGGTGACGTGCGGGGTGCCGGCGACGGTGGCGAAGACGACCAGGTCGCTGTTGCGGATCAGGCTCTCGGCCGAGTCGTGGATCACCGTGCGGGCGGTGCTGCCGGCGTCGCTCAGGTGGCTCTCGAAGCCCGCGGCGTACTCGCTGCTGAGGTCGTGGACGCCGATCTCGTCGAATTCCCAGCCCGTACCGGCCAGATAGGTGTGGATGTAGCGGGCGATCAGGCCGGTGCCGATGAATCCGACGCGCTTCGGGCGGCCGCGCTCGCGGGTGAGCCAGTCGGCGGCCAGCGCCGCGGAGGCCGCCGTGCGCACCGCGCTGATGATGGAGCTCTCCATGCACGCGAACGGATATCCGGTGTCGCGGTCGTTGAGGATGAGCACGGCCGAGGCGCGCGGCAGTCCCGAATCGATGTTCTCGGGAAAGCTGGAAATCCATTTGATGCCGTCGACACCGACCTCGCCGCCCACCGAGGCGGGCAGCGCGATGATGCGCGCCGACGGACGGTCCTCGAATTTGAGGAAGTACGAGGGGGGATTGACGGTGTCGCCGACGCCGTGCACGCGGTAGGCGTAGTCGACGAGGTCGACGATCTGCTTTTCCTGCCCGTGCAGAACTCGGGAGACCTGCTCGCCCGAGACGACGGAGAAGGACGGTACCTCAGTGCCAGAGGAGGGCATGGAAACTCCACCATTGGTCCGGGACTGACGGGGCAGCGCGGGGCGCGGGCGCGTCAGGGGGCATCGGTGCCGGGAAACCACACTTCCCGACTCCACTGACAGTTCGATGACCAGTCGATTACCGCTCCGGCCGTGGGCGGGGTGGCCGAATCCGTCATCGATCCGTCACTGGGACGTCAGGGGCCGGCGGTAAGGTCCGTTTCTCAGAGACGCTGTGTGCGGTGGGCGGCGTCCACGACCGGCTGCCGCGGGGAGGCCCATGATGCGCGTCGTCCTCGGAGAAGACCTGTTCCTCCTGAGGGAGGGCATGGAACGTCTGCTGACGGCCCATGGCTGCACGATCGTCGCGTCCGTCGACAACGCGCCGGAGCTGCTGCGCGCGCTGCTCGACGAGCGCCCCGACGTGGCCATCGTGGACGTACGGCTGCCGCCCACCTTCACCGACGAGGGCATCCAGGTCGCCCTGGAGGCGCGCCGGCAGATCTCCGGACTGCCCGTCCTGGTCCTGTCGCAGTACGTGGAGCAGCTGTACGCCCGCGAACTGCTCGCCGACGGCACGGGATCGGTCGGCTATCTGCTCAAGGACCGGGTCCTCAACAGCGGCCAGTTCATCGAGGCGGTCCGCCGCGTCGCCGACGGCGGCACGGCCATGGACCCCAAGGTCATCGAGCGGCTGCTGCACAACGGGTCGCGCCGCGAGCCCCTGGGCAACCTGACCCAGCGCGAGCTGGAGGTGCTGGGGCTGATGGCGGAGGGCAAGTCCAACGCCGGTATCGCCGAGTCGCTGTTCGTGACGGACAAGGCGATCGGGAAGCACATCAACAACATCTTCAGCAAGCTCCAGCTGCTGCCGTCCAAGGACGACAACCGGCGGGTGCAGGCCGTCCTGACGTACCTCAACAACGACACGTCCCGCGTCGGCGCGCCCTCCAGGCCGGTCCCCGGGGCGGCCTCCGGGGCGGCCTCCGGGCCGTCGTCCCCCGGCGCGCCCGCCGGCCGGGCGGCCAGGGCGCCTAAGGCCCCGCCGCGGCTGCCGCCCGGCGCGTTCGCCACTGCCTGACTTTTACCCGTACGGGACTCGCCCCCGGCCCGGCCGACACGGCGAGCGCCGCCGTGTACCCCTCGCCCGCCGGTACGCCGGTCAGCGACCACCATCCCGGTACGCGCCCTTCGGCGTCCCGCACCACGGCGCCGTCGCGGAGCCCCGGCCCCACCGGCAGCCGCAGCCCGTGCACCATGCGCCCGCCGGCCGCCTTGACCCACGCTTCCTTACGGGTCCACAGCAGCGCGTAGCGCGCGGCCGATTCGTCGTGATCGCGCGCCGCGCGCACATACGCCGCCTCCTCGGGCGGAAACCAGCGCTCGGCCTTCCGGGACCGGTCGGCCGCGCTTACCCGCTCCACGTCGATGCCGACGGCGCGCCGCACGGCAACCGCCAGCAGGGCGAGGCCGCCGGAGTGGGAGAGGTTGAAGCACAGCTCCGGGTGGCCGGCGAGGGCGGGTTTGCCCCAGCGGCCGTGGGTGTAGCAGAGCTGCTGCGGCGGCCTTCCCAGGTACGCGCCGAGGATCGCGCGGGTGGCCCCGTGCGCGATGCGGAAGCGCGCGCGGTCGTCGGGCAGGGCCCGCGCGACGCGCTGCCGCTCGCCGGGGTCGAGCAGGGCGGCCAGGCCGCTGACGTGGTGGGGCGGAGCGGACAGCGGAATCCGCCAGACGTGCACCGTGCCGTCCGGCGGACCTTCCGCATCCGTACCGCTCACGCCGCCGCGGCCCCGAAGTCGACGACGCAGAAGCAGAGTTCGCCGCCCTTCTCCTCGTCGGTGCCCTGCGGCACGTAGTCGGCGAGGACGACCGGGCGCCGCTGTCCGGCGAGGTCCGGCACCCGCTCGGCGAGCAGGGCCCACACGCCGCTGCACGGGAACTCACCAGGCGCGGATTCCACCGTCACACCGGACGGCACGGCGACCAGCTCCGGGTCGAGGCCGCCGCCCACGAAGAGCGACCCCAGCCCGCCGGGCAGCGCCTCGCCCAGCAGGGCGTGGGCGTCCGCACGCGTCAGGCCCCCGTACTGCCGCACCCCGATGGGCGCCCCTGGGCCGTCGGCGGACAGCAGCAGCGCCGCCGCACCGTCCCGGGCGTCCTCGCCCTGCCGGGGCGGACCGGGGTTCGCGGGCGTCGTCGTCTGGTCCATGACCGCGACCAGGGCGCGCCCGGCCCGGCCGTCGGCGGCGTACTGACCGGCCAGCCGCAGCGCCGTGTACGGCGCCGCGTCGCCCTGGTCGCACAGGGCGAAGCCCGGCGGCGTGCCCGGCAGCGCGTCGGTCAGGTACGAGACGCCCGAGACGCGGGGTTCGAAGTCCGGCACGTCCGAGGCGACGACGACCAGGTCGAAGGGGTCCGGCTGCGGCGGCAGCGCGTCGAGCAGGCCCCGCGCCAGGTCGGAGAACGTGTTGCGGTTGGCGCGCTCGAAGCGCTCCTGGTCGAAGACGGTGCCGTACAGCTGCGCCATGTCGGAGTAGATCCGGACCAGGTAGGGGTCGGCGGGGGCGGGCGGCCGGCCGTCGAAGGCGCGGTGCGCCGCCCCCGTGAGGCGCAGGGTCACTGTGCGGCGGCCACGTAGTCGGCCAGCGTGCGGACGGTGGCGAAGTGGCTCATCTCCAGTTCCTCGGTGTCGAACTCGACGTCGAAGACCTCTTCGAGGCGCATCAGCAGGTCGAGGACGCCGGTGGAGTCCAGGCCGTAGTCGTCGAAGAGCTTGGCGTCGGGGCCGAGGTCGGGCAGCTCGCGCTCCAGCACGTCGCCGAGCGCCTCGCGGACGGCGGTGATCGTCTGGTCCTGGGCGGTGCTCTCAGCGGTCTGCGGCATGTCGGTGTCTCCTTGCGGGGGTCGGTCGGGTCAGTTGGCGTCGGAGGCGGGCGCCTCGTCCGTGTACAGGCGCTGGCGCCGCAGCAGGTCCTCGGGGTGCTCGCGCTCGCCGATCAGGTGGTCGCGGCCGCCGGTCACCAGCACCTCGGCCGGGTAGCCGTGGCTGAGGAAGTGCACCGGCGAGGCGGTCGGCCCGTACGCGCCGGAGCGCAGGACGCCGATGAGGTCGCCCGGCCGCAGCGGCGGCAGCTGGACCTTCTTGCCGAGGGTGTCGTTGGGGGTGCAGAGCGGGCCGGTGATGTTCCAGCTCTCCGTCTCCCCCTCGTCGGCGCGGTCGAGCAGCCGGATGGGGAAGTTGCGCTTGACGAAGGAGCCGATGCCGACGGCCGCCATGTGGTGGTTGGTACCGCCGTCGACCACCGCGAAGTTCTCGTGCATCGAGGTCTTCACGTACCGCACGCGCGAGACGTAGGTGCCGTACGGGGCGGTCAGGTAGCGGCCCAGCTCGTTGATCAGCCGGGTGCCGGGGTGGCGGGCGGCGAACTCCTCGACGACCGGGTTGAGCAGCGCGGTCAGCCGCTCCTGGTCGAGGTCGCGCTCCCCGTCGAAGTACGCGACGCCGAAGCCGCCGCCGAAGTCGACCAGGTCCAGGGCGAAGCCGAGCTTCTCCGACAGCCGCTCGGCGAGGTCGAAGATGCGGCCGGTGTTCTCGGCCACCACCTCCTCGGCGAGGATGCGGGTGCCCATGTAGACCTGTACGCCCATCAGGCGGACGTTGGCGTGCCGCCCGGCCAGGTCGGACTGGTCGAACAGGACGGTCTCGTCGATGCCGAACTGGCGCGGCTTGCCGCCCATGGTCAGGCCGGAGCCCTTGACCGCGAAGCTGGGGTTGACGCGCAGCGCGACCGGGGCGGTCACCCCGCGCTCGCGGGCCAGCTCGTCGATGATCTCCAGTTCGCCGAGCGACTCGCAGACGATGGCGTAGATGCCCTCGTCCAGGCAGGCGGCGATCTCGGCGCGACTCTTGCCCGGCCCCAGGAAGATGATGTCGCGCGGCGCGATGCCCGCCCGGCGCGCGGTGACCAGCTCCGTCATGGAGGAGATCTCGGCGCGGGCGCCCTCGGCGCCGAGCAGGGCGCAGATGGAGACGTTCGGGTTCGCCTTGAGGGAGAAGAAGATCTCCGCGCGCGGGTGCAGGCGTTCGCGCAGCGAGCGGAAGTTCGCGGCGAGCGCGTCGCCGTCGTACACGTACATCGGCGTGCCGTGGCGCTCGGCCAGCTCGGTGATGCCGATGCCCTGGATCTCGAACTCAGCCGGCATGGACGGCTCCTTCCGTCACCGCGGCCAGCCGGGCGGTGATCTCGGTGTCGATCGCGTTGACCTGGTCCGCGGTGTCGCCCACGACCAGGCCGTACAGTCGCCCGTCGGCGGTGGCGCCGGGCTCCGCGAGGGTCTGCACGGCGGCGTTGACGGTGGCGTAGTTGTTGACGAGCAGCCCGGCGCCGTCGGGCCGCTCCAGCAGCAGCCCGTCGAGTGTGCGGCGCAGCTCGTCGAAGGGCAGCGGCGCGCTCAGCTTGAGCGGGTAGTGCCGGGCGAGGGCGATGCGGCCCTCGCCGACGAATGCTTCCTGCAGCCGGACCTGGTACGTGGACATGTTGTTGCGGGCGTTGATCTCGATGACCGGGAAGACCGTGCCGTCCGGCAGCAGCAGGGCGTCCATGCCCGCGACGCCGAAGTAGCCGTCGGCGGCGAGGCGGGCGCCGATGCGCAGACCGGCGTCGGTGATCTCGTCGAGCTGGGCGGGGGTGAGGCGGGCGGGCATCCGGTGGCCCTTGTGCGTGCCGTTCTCGGTGATCGCTTCCTTGACGAAGTCGAACCGCACCGAGCCGTCCCGGCCGACCGTGACCTGGTAGTTCAGGTCGGTCTGCTTGGTCACCCACTCTTCGAGGACCAGCCCGGCCCGGTCGCTGCCGGCCGCCTCGGCGCGGGCGAGCACCATCCGGTGCACCCGGTCGAGCCGCCGCTCGCTCTCGATGACCATGATGCCCTTGCCGGACACGCCGTAGGCGTCCTTGAGGACCAGCTTGCGTCCCTGCGTGAGCAGTTCGCGGGCCTCCTCGACGGCCCGCGTCAGCTCGACGACGGTGTCGCACGCCCAGCCCTGCGCCTGCCGGATGCCCAGCTCGTCGGCGACCCGGCGGCTGTAGATCTTGCTGTTGACGTCCTTGCACACCGCGGCCGTCGGGTGGGCGAGCGGCAGCCCCGTACGCTCCGCGAGCTGCTCCTCGACGCCGGAGACGCCGTGTGCGTACAGCATCAGCCCCGCGCCGGCCCGCGCCAGTTCGGCGTGCAGCGCGGTGTCGGCCAGCGCGTCCTGGGAGACCGTGCGCGCCGGATCGGACTCGGTGACGACGTGCACGGTGGGCAGTGCCAGGCCCAGGCCGCGCAGGTACGCCAGGTAGCCGGCGTCCGGGTGCGCCTTGAGGACGACGTGGTCGCCCTCGCCTGCCAGCAGCATGGCGAACTCGTCCATCGAGTTCACCACGGCGCCGCCGCCGGTGAAGCCCATGCGCGGCAGGCCGGGTTCGCCGACCGCCCACTGTTCCTCGACCTCGAAGTTGCCGAGGAAGACGAAGCCCGCCGTCCCGTCCCCGGCCACGGCCGCCTTCAGACGGGCGGTGAAGCCCGGCAGCAACGATTCCATGATGTCCCCTCGCCCGGTGTGGCCGGTCAGTGCTCGACGACCATCGCCGAGAATGTCGCGCCGAGTCCGACGGCGGTCAGCAGATACCGCGCGCCGGGGCGCAACCGGCCGAGCTGCCCGGCCGTCCCGTAGTTGATGAAAGGGTCCGCGCTGAAGCAGTGTCCGGTCACCGGGATGTTGTCCAGAAAAATGCGTTCCACAGGAAGTTCGAGCCGGTCGGCGACCGCTTTCCAGGAAATGGTGTTGACGCTGTGCGGAATGACCAGATCGATATCGCCGAGCGTGATCCCGGCATTTTCACAGGCCGCCAGCATCACGTCGCCGAGCGCCGTCGGATAGAGCTTGTTGAACTCCGCGGACGACGCCAGGCCGGTCACGACCTCGTCGTGATAGCTGCCGTGCAGCCGCACGGCCCGGCCGAGCACCCGGTCCCCGTCCGCCGCCCCGCCCTCGCGCACCAGTACGGCCGCCGCCGCCTCGCCGCCGATGTTGCTGCGCGGTACGCACCGGGCGACGGGCGTGAAGGTCTTCTCGCCGGTCAGCAGCAGCGCCAGCGCGTCCGGGTCGCCGTCGGCCGCCAGCAGCCGGCCGCACAGGTCGACCGCCTGCAGACCGCTGGCGCAGGCCTGGCCCGTCACCGCGAAAGCGGTGGCGTTGGGCAGGCCCAGCTCCTCGGCGACGCGCCGCAGGGCGCTGGTAGGGTTCGGCCTGCTGTTGGGGAAGGTACGGGCCTGTACGACGTACCGGACCCGCTCCTCCTGCCCGCGCAGCGCGTCGAGCTTGTCCGCCGCGGCGAGCAGCAGTCCCTCCTCGTCACGCTCCGGGTCCCGGCACACCGCGGACAGCCCGTAAAAGCGCTGGAAGCGGCGGACCATCCCCTCGTCGAGCGGGGAATCCTCCCGGAGTTCGGCGATCGGCACGCTCGGGGGGAGGTACGTTGAAACAGCTGCGAATGATGTCATCCGGCCGCTCCGGAAAGTCTCGGCACGCGCGCGCTCCCCGTCTGTTTGTCTATTCCAGCGATGCGCTTTCCGGGCCAGTCTGGCCAATTGTGCTGACAGTCCAGTGACCGGTTGATGACGGACCCGGCGTACGCGGGCGCGTACTGCTGAAATGGCCGAAGTCCGGTAGTGCTAGCACTACTTCCGCAGGCGTCCTAGTACCTGTGCGCGCCCCGGGCCGCACACCCGAGCATGGACAACGCCTTTCCCGGCCCGGCCTTTCGGCCCCGGGAGGGGACCCGGGACCCGGGTGAGGACCGAACAGAGAGGTGGACCGGTGGGTGTGACGGGCCTGAAGGCGGCCGTGGGCAGGGTGGCGGGCTGGAGCGCGGGGCATCCGTGGCCGGCCCTGGCCCTGTGGCTGGTGGTCGTCGCGGTGTCCACGGCGGGCGGGGCCCTGGCCCTGCGCACCCCGGCCGGGGAACTGTTCGCCGCCGACTCCACCGGCCGGCGCCTGCTCTGGTACGCCCTGGCCGGCTGCGCCGCGGTCCTGCTGCTGCTCGTCGCGCTGCTCGCGGCGATCACCCCGGCGGTGGTCGCGCTGCTGGTCAGCCTCAGCGCCGTCGCGGTCGCCACCAGCTGGTGGAGCGTGGTGGCCCGGCTGTTACCCGAGCAGTGTCCGTCCACCTCCGTCCTCGCCCTGGTCGCCGTACTGGGCACGGCGCTCGGCATCACGTACTGCCTGCTCTACCTGTGGGTCGAGCGGCAGGCCCGGCGGCACGGCGCGCGGCGCCCGCACGTCGCCCGCACGGCCGCCGCCTCCAGCCGGGCGGTCCTGCTCTCCAGCCTGGTGACGATCGCGGTGGTCAGCGGGCTCTTCGTGTCGGGGGACGCGATGCTGTCGGCGGTCGCGGTCGGTGTGATCCTCACCGTCGCCGCGGTGATGCTGGCCTCGGTCACCGCGCTGCCCGCGGTGACCGCCCGCTTCGGACGGCGGCTGGGCTGGCCCCGGCTGCCGGTGCTGTGGCGGCTGACCTACCGGCTCGGCCCGCCGCGGCTGTGGCCGCTGCTGCTGCGGCCCGGCACCCGGCGCCCCGGCTGGACCCTGGCGGCCTCGGTGGCGCTGCTCGCCGTGCTCGCCCTGCCGCTGGCGTGGTGGCGCCCGGAACTCCCCGGCCAGCCGGCCACGCTGCTGCACGCCGCCGAAGCCGCCCGCGCGCACGGCGTCCCGGCGGCGACCATCGTCGCGGTGATCGCGTCCACCGTCCTGCTGGGCTTCGCCGCGCTGACCGCGGCGTTCCGGTCCGCGCCCGCGGCCGTCGCCGTGACGGTCCCCGGCGCCCTGGCCGCCGCGGCGGCGTGCGGCACCGCGACGCTGATCCTGCGGACGTGGAAGCCCCACCAGGCCCCCGGCTCCTGGGGGCACAGCACCCCCGCCGCCTGGGCCCCGCTGCTCAGCTTCGCCCTGGCGCTCGCCGTGTCGGTCCTGCTGCTGCGCCACGTCGTCCTGCGGATCGCCGAACTGCGGAGCACCGGCATGTCCCCACGGGAGGCCACGGCCCGCGCGGTCACCTCCACATCGGACGGCGTGTCCGTCACCGCCGTCATCATGTGCACCATCTTCCTGCTCGCCGAGCGCACCGGCTCGGTCGAAGTGGGGCGGCTGAGCATCGTCCTGGCGTGCGCCGTGGTGCTGACGGCCACCGTCGTACGGGCGTTGACGCTGCCCGCGCTGGCCGTGCTGCTGACCGGCACCCGGTTCTGGGCGCGCAACGCCGGGCGGCACCCGGGGCATTCCCTCCCTCAGAAGTAGGCCTAACACCACTGATTCCCGGCGCCATGCGTCGGACGATGGACACGCACGACGCCGGGACGACCCTGCACCGAGCACAGACACGGAGACGAGTGAGATGTCCGAACATTCGAAGAGCGCCGCACAGGGTGCGCGTCAGGGACGCAACTGGTTCACCGCCGGCTGGATAGCCATGGGCCGCGGACTGACCATGTTCTTCCTCGGTCTGCTGGCCGTCTTCCTCGCCTGGTTCGCCCTCGTCGGCATGTCCCTGACGCTCCTCGGCTTCGGCCTCTTCCTCGTCCCGGGCCTGATCGCGGCGCTGCGCTGGTCCGCCAACACCCAGCGCCGCCTGACCGGGAAGAGCGGCGTGAGCATCGCCGAACCGTATCCGCCCACGCCCCGTACGGAGGGCGGCTGGAAGGGCGCCTGGCGCAAGTGCGAGGCGATCTTCACGGACAGCGCGACCTGGCGCGACATGCTGTGGGCCCAGTGCGCGGTCACCGTCACCGGCCTCTTCGCGATCATCCCCTTCGCGATGCTCGCGCACGGCCTCTTCGGCATGGTGCTGCCGTTCATCTGGGAGCCGGTGATCGAGGCCTGGGACGGCACCTGGTACATGTTCGTGCCGGTACGCAGCCAGGACTCCGCCTGGATCGCCGGCGGCCTCGGCCTGCTCGAAATCCCCATCGGCCTGCTGATCGCCCCGTACGTGCTGCGCCTGCACGCCCGCATCACCCACTCGCTGCTCGCGCCCACCGCCAAGGCGCGGATGGGGCTGCGCGTCGAGCACCTCTCCCGCACCCGCACCGACGTCGTCGACTCCTCCGCCGCCGAGATCCGCCGCATCGAGCGCGACCTGCACGACGGCGCGCAGGCCCGGCTGCTGGCCATGGGCATGAAGCTGGGCGCCGCCGAATCGCTCCTGGACGAGAACCCCGAAGCCGTCCGCACGCTGCTGGCCGAGACCCGCGACGCCTCCGTACGCGCCCTGGAGGAGCTGCGGGACCTCGTACGGGGCATCCACCCGCCGGTGCTCGCCGACCGCGGCCTCGTGGACGCGGTCCGCTCGCTCGCGCTGGAGAGCCGCCTCCAGGTCCAGGTCACCGCGAACCTGCCGTCCCGCCCGGAGCCGGCCGTGGAGTCCGCCGCGTACTTCGCCGTGTGCGAGCTGCTGGCCAACGCGACGAAGCACTCCGGCGCGCGCCGTGTCCTGGTCGACATCCAGTACCGGGCCAACGCGCTGGCGATGAGCGTCACCGACGACGGCAACGGCGGCGCGGGCCTGGAGTCCGGCAGCGGTCTCCAGGGCATCCAGCGGCGGCTGGCCGCCTTCGACGGCACCCTCGGCATCAGCAGCCCGGTCGGCGGCCCCACGACCGTCAGTCTTCAGGTCCCCTGCACCCTGACGGTCATGCCCTGACCTCGTACCACCGCACGCCGGGCCCGGGTCGGTCGCCGACCCGGGCCCCGTGCGTTCCGGGGACGGCCCGGGCATGTCCGGAATGCGGGGCCCGAAGACCCGCGGCCGGTCCTCGTCCGCAATTCGCTTGCCAAGCCCGTGCCGGCTGTCCTTACCTGAGCCGGTGACCCCCGAAACCCCCGAAACCCCCGCAGTCCGGCCCGCCACCCGCGACGACCTGCCCCGCGTCCTGCGCACGCTGGACCGGGCGTTCACCGACTACGCCTTCACCCGGCACACCATCGCGGCCGACGGCCACGCCGCCCGCCTGCGCCGTTTCAACGAGCTGTTCGTCACCCGCGTCGGCTTCGCCCACGGACGGGTCTGGGTGGCCGACGACGGGGACGCGGTGGCCGTGTGGACCTCCCCCGAGACCGCGGCGGCGGGGGACGTCTTCGCCGAACTGGCGCCGCGGTTCGCGGAGATCGCCGGGGACCGGGCCGAGGCGTCCGGGCGGGCCGAGGAGGCCATGGCCGTACACCGCCCCACCGGGCCCGTGTGGTTCCTCGGCTCGCTGGGCGTCGATCCCGGCCGCCAGGGCCGGGGGCTGGGGGCCGCGGTGGTCCGCCCCGGCCTCGAAGCCGCCGCCGCCGCGGGCCTGCCGGCCTTCCTGGAGACGTCCGAGGAACGCAACCTGCGCTTCTACGAGCGCCTCGGCTTCCGGGTGACGGCCGGCTACCGGCTCCCGGACGGCGGTCCCCCCACCTGGGCCATGACGCGCGATCCGGAAGCCTGACCCGCCCGCCGCCGGGCGCCCTTGTGGTCACTGTTCAGGGGGCGTTGGAATGTCCACGTCGGCAAAAGCGTTCAAGGGGCATTCACTTGCACCGACCGGAGGCCGCACGTATGCCGCAGACGACGGACCAGCGCGCCGGGGAACCGGCGCCCACCGCCGCGCATCCCCAGCCCGATCCCACCGACCCAGCCCCCGAAACCCACCGGCGGGCCCGGCGGACCGGAAGCGGTGCCGTCGTCCCCGTACTCGCCTTCTCCGGCATCGTCGTCGCCGTCATGCAGACGATGCTCGTCCCCGTCATCAAGGACCTGCCGACGCTCCTGGCCACCGCCCCGAGCAACGCCACCTGGATCATGACGGCCACCCTGCTCACGGGCGCCGTCGCCACGCCCATCATGGGCCGCCTCGGCGACCTCTACGGCAAGCGCCGGATGCTGCTGGCGAGCCTGGCCTTCATGGTCGTCGGCTCGCTGATCTGCGGCGTCACGGTTGACATGACCACGATGCTGGTGGGCCGGGCGCTCCAGGGCTTCGCCATGGGCGCCATCCCGCTCGGCATCGGCATCATGCGCGACGAGCTGCCGCGCGAACGCCTGGGCTCGGCCATGGCCCTGATGAGCTCCTCCATCGGCGTCGGCGGCGGACTCGCGCTGCCCGCCGCGTCCCTGGTCGCCCAGCAGGCCGACTGGCACGCGCTGTTCTTCGGCTCCGCCGGCCTGGGCGTGCTGGCCATGCTGCTCAGCCTCGCCTTCGTACCCGAGACCTCCGTACGGGCCACCGGCCGGTTCGACGTCATCGGCGCGGTCGGGCTGACCGCCGGACTGGTCTGCCTGCTGCTGCCGATCACCAAGGGCAGCGACTGGGGCTGGGGCTCGCCCACCACCCTCGGCCTCTTCGGCGGCGCCCTCGCCCTCCTGGTCCTGTGGGGCGTCTTCGAACTGCGCATCGCCGCGCCCCTGGTGGACCTGCGCACCACCGCACGCCGCGAGGTGCTGCTGACCAACCTCACGTCCATCATGGTCGGCGTCGCCTTCTACGCGATCTCCCTGGTCCTGCCGCAGCTCCTCCAGCTCCCGGCGTCCACCGGCTACGGCCTGGGCCAGTCGATGGTGGTGGCGGGCCTGTGCGTGGCCCCGCTCGGCCTGACGATGATGCTCACCGCGCCCGTGTACGCGCGCATATCCGCCCGGCGCGGCCCCAAGACGACCCTCATGCTGGGCATGCTGATCATCGCCATCGGCTACGGCGCCGGAATGGGCCTGATGAGCGCCGCCTGGCAGACCGTGATCATCTCGGTGATCGTCGGCGCGGGCATCGGCCTGGCCTACTCCTCGCTGCCCGCTCTGATCGTCGGCGCCGTCGACCCGTCCGAGACCAGCGCCGCCAACGGTCTGAACACCCTGATGCGCTCGATCGGCACCTCCGTGTCGAGCGCCGTCATCGGCATGGTGCTGGCCCATATGTCCGCACCGGCCGGCGCGGTCCCGGTACCGACCATGGCCGGGTTCCGCGTCTCGTTCGCCATCGCCACCGGCGCGGTCGCCGTCGGTCTCCTGCTGGCGGCGTTCCTCCCGTCCCAGCGCGCCGCGTCGCGGCCGCAGCTGCTCGCGCGGAGCGGGGCCGAAGACGGGGAATTCGAACTGGTCGCCCCGGAAGACAGGCAACAAGCGGACACCGGCGCCACCACGCCCGTGCCCGCTCTCGTCACTCCTTCACCTCAGCCCGGCGCGCGCCGCGTACACGGCACCCTGCTCGGCGGCACCGACGGCACGCCGCTCGACGGCGCCCGCATCGTCCTCACCGACGCACACGGCGCAGTCGTGGCCACCACGACGGCCGATACACAGGGCGACTGGGAACTGACCCGGCTCCCCACCGGGGACCACACCCTGGTCCTGAGCGCCGACGGCCACCGGCCGCTCGCACGCCCGCTGCCGTCCTCCGGCACGTCCGCCCGTCAGGATGCCCGGCTCGCCCCGGCCGCCGCGGTCCGCGGCACCGTACGGGACCCGCACGGGCGCCCGCTGCCGGACGCCACCGTCACTCTCCGGGATCAGGACGGCTCAACCGCCGTACACACCCGCACCGGCCCGGACGGCACCTTCGCCTTCACCGGACTCGCGGGCGGCGCCTACACCCTGACGGCCGCCGGCTACCCGCCGCACGCCGACCGGGTCACGCTCGCCCCCGGTGACGGGGAACGCCGTCTCGATCTCGACCTCACCCACGAGGCCGCCGGGAGGCCGCTGCCGTAGGCCGTTTGACACGGCCCGTTGACGCGGCCCGCTCAGGCAGGGCACGGGACGCGCTCGGGGCGACGGGCCGCCGGAACCGCCGCGCGGGGCGACGGCACCGTGGCCGCGCGGGCCGGAGGCGCGCCCACCGGGCCGGTGTACGGGGCGTCGAAGGCGTCGGACTGCACGCTGCGGGAACTGGGCGCCGCGCCGTGTGCCTCGGCGCGGATGCGCTGCTTCATCGTCGGCGGCAGGGTCCGCCCGTACAGCATCCGGGGGCCGGCGAACAGCGGTGATGCCGACGGGTACGCGAAGTCCCGCCAGTCGTCCGGGCTTTCGGCGGCGTCGTACGCCGTGTCCGTCCTGCCGCCCCGCGGTGGCGCGGGCGCCTCCCCCGCCCCGGTCCCGGCGGCGGGCGCCGCGGCCGTACCGTACGTCTCCCCCTCGGCCGCGGCGGGGGCCGGGGCGGGGGCCGTGGTGGGGGCCGTGGTGGGGGCCGTGGTGGGGTCCGTGGTGGGATCCGTGGTGGGGTCCGTGGTGGGGTCCGTGGTGGCGGCGGTGCGGAAGCCCAGTGCGGCGAGGCACTTGAGGACGATGACGACGAAGGCGGTCCAGAGTCTCGTGACCTTGGTGGCGGCCATGATCCCTCTCTTCTCTGCTCGGTCCTGCGGTGGTTCGGGGGGCCTCGGTGCGGCGCCGCGGTGAAGCGGTGGCGCGGCGTCGCGGAGACGCTTGTCCCGATGACCGATTTGCGTACTTTCCTCATGATGGGAAGTCACCCCGGGAACACGAGGACCCACGGCCGCGATTCGCCGTTCTTCTGATGAACACCACCCGGTCGGCGGCATCCGCGCCCGGCCGCGGACACCGCCGCGGCACTCCCGCGGCACCCGCGCGACACCCTGCGCCCGTGAGGGTGCGTCCCCCGTTGGGGTTGCGGCGGCCAAGACGCCGTGCGGTGGTCACCCGTGGTTCACCGGGGGCTGGTGGGCTTCGCTGCGTCGGCATCCGGCCGGCGTACGAAGAGGAGATCTCATGCGAAGACTGCGCCTGTCCCGCCGCGGCGTCATCACCGGTGCCGCCGTGGTGCTCGCCACCGCCGCGGCCGTGCCCGCGGGGGCCGCCGCTTTCGGGTCCGAGGACCAGGCGGAGCGGGCCGTACGGGGCGGAGCGGCGAAGAACGTCATCCTGCTGATCGGCGACGGGATGGGCGACAGCGAGATCACCCTCGCCCGGGACTACACCGTGGGCGCCGCCGGCCGGCTGAACATGGACCGGTTCCCGATGACCGGCGCGTACACCACGTACGCCGTCGACAAGCACAGGAAGCCGGACTACGTCACGGACTCCGCGGCCAGCGGCAGCGGCTGGGCCACCGGGCAGAAGACCGTCAACGGCCGCATCTCCAAGACGCCGGACACCGACAAGGCACTGCCCACGATCCTGGAACTGGCGCAGAAGAACGGTTACGCCACCGGTTCCGTCACCACCGCCGAGCTGACCGACGCCACCCCGGCCGTGCTCGCCTCGCACGCCACCGACCGCAGCTGCCAGGGCCCGGCCGACATGGCCAAGTGCCCCGCCGACACCATCGCCAAGGGCGGCCCCGGCTCGATCGCCGAGCAGAGCGTGAACCACAAGGTGGACGTGCTCCTCGGCGGCGGCAAGCAGCGCTTCGACCAGAAGATCACCGAAGGCCCGTACAAGGGTCTGACGGTCGCCGAGCAGGCCCGCAAGCTGGGCTACCAGGTCGTCACGGACCGGGACGCGCTCAAGCGCGTCCGGAGCGTCGCGGGCGGCAAGCCGGTGCTCGGCCTCTTCGCGCCGGGCAACGTGCCCGTCGAGTGGACCGGCAAGCCCGCCGCCGTCGGCGGCACCGACCCGCAGCGCTGCACGACCTCCAACCCGCAGCGGCCCGCGGGCACGCCCGCCCTCGACGAGCAGGCGGCCAAGGCGATCCAGCTGCTGGAGAAGAAGCAGAAGGCGCAGCGCGGCCACGGCCGGGGCAAGGGCTTCTTCCTCCAGGTCGAGGGCGCCTCGATCGACAAGCAGGACCACGCGGCCGACCCGTGCGGGCAGATCGGCGAGACCGCGGCGTTCGACCGCGCGGTGAAGGTGGCCCGGGACTACGCCGCCAAGCACCCCGACACGCTCGTGGTCACCACCGCCGACCACGGCCACTCCAGCCAGATCGTGCCGCTGGAGGCCAGCCCGCCCGGCCTCTCCTCGACGCTCGTCACCGACGAGGGCGGCAAGCTGAAGGTCAACTACTCCACGAACACGCCGGGCAAGTCCCAGGAGCACACCGGTACGCAGGTCCGGATCGCCGCGCAGGGCCCGCAGGCGTACCGCGTGCTCGGCGTCACCGACCAGACGCAGCTGTTCACCACGCTGCGCACGGCGCTGCGGCTGCGCTGAGGACGGCAGCGGGCAGGACCGCCTGAACGGCCCGAGGGGGGCTTTCGGGGGAACGGGGGGATGCGGAGGGCCGGGGCCGGTGCCCCGGCCCTCCGCCTGTTTCCCGGGGCCCGGGGGCCCGGCCGGGACCGGCCGCGCCGCCCGCACGGCGGACCCGGCACCCCGCCCCGCACCACCTGTCTCTACAAGCCTGTAGATTTTGCTTGCGCATTACTCGACCGGCAGTGATGCGCCGCACCACGCGGGAACGACAAGGAGATCCACATGGCTCTGTGGGACCGGATCAAGGATTCCGCCCAGACGATGCAGAACCAGCTCGTCGCGAAGAAGAACGACCTGAAGAGCGGCGCCTTCCGGGACGCGAGCATGGCGATGTGCGCGCTCGTCGCCGCCGCCGACGGCTCCGTCGACCCCTCCGAGCGCCAGCGGGTGGCCCAGCTCATCGCCACCAACGAGGTGCTGCAGAACTTCGCCGCCGACGACCTGCGCCGCCGCTTCGACGACTACCTGGACAAGCTGACCGCCGACTTCGACTTCGGCAAGGTCGGCATCATGCAGGAGATCGGCAAGGTGAAGAAGAAGCCGGTCGAGGCGCGTGCCGTCATCCAGATCGGCATCGTCATCGGCGGCGCCGACGGCGACTTCGACAAGACCGAGCAGGCCGTGGTGCGCGAGGTCTGCTACGCGCTGGACATCCCGCCGGCCGAGTTCGACCTCTGACCGGCCCCCCGGCACACGGCGGCGGGCCCGCGGCACACACGCCGCGGGCCCGCCGCCGTAGCACCGGCTTCCGCGGCCGGGTCAGACGTTGACGCCGAAGTCCGCCGCGATGCCGGCCAGCCCGGACGCGTAGCCCTGGCCCACCGCGCGGAACTTCCACTCCGCGCCGTGCCGGTACAGCTCGCCGAAGACCATGGCGGTCTCGGTGGAGGCGTCCTCGGTCAGGTCGTAGCGGGCCAGCTCGGCGCCGCCCGCCTGGTTGACGACGCGGATGAACGCGTTGCGTACCTGGCCGAAGCTCTGGCCGCGGGTCTGCGCGTCGTGGATGGACACCGGGAAGACGATCTTGGAGACCTCGGCGGGCACGCCCGCCAGGTTCACGTTGATCGACTCGTCGTCGCCCTCGCCCTCACCGGTCAGGTTGTCGCCGGTGTGCTGCACCGAGCCGTCCGGGCTGGTGAGGTTGTTGTAGAAGACGAAGTGCCGGTCCGAGACGACCTTGCCCGACTCGTTGCACAGCAGGGCGCTCGCGTCCAGGTCGTAGTCGGCGCCGGTGGTCGTGCGCACGTCCCAGCCGAGGCCCACCGTCACGGCGGTCAGGCCGGGCGCCTCCTTCGACAGCGAGACGTTGCCGCCCTTGGCCAGCGAGACTCCCATGGATGTTCCTCCCGGGTCGGGGTGTGGCCTCCCTGTGCGGCGGGCCACAAAATCTACAGTGCTGTAGAGGATGACGAACGAGGACCGGGACACGTTCCCGGACCGCTCAGTAGGATGCGGCGACGCCCCCGCCGCGCGGGGCGTGCGGCACGAACGGGAGGCGACGGCATGAACGGGGACCCCTTCGGCGGCCATCCGGGCGGGCGCGACCGCGCGCGCCGCCGGGGCCAGGGCGAGCTGGAGGCGCAGGTACTGGCCGTACTCCACCGGGCCCCCGGCCCCGCCACCGCCGCATGGGTACAGGACCACCTCGGCGACGACCTCGCCTACACGACGGTGATGACGATCCTCTCCCGCCTGCACGCCAAGAAGGCCGTCACCCGCGAACGCGTCGGCCGGTCCTACGCGTGGACCCCCGCCGCCGACGAGGCCGGGCTCGCCGCGCTGCGGATGCGCCGCGTCCTGGACAGCGAGTCGGACCGGGACGCCGTACTGGCCAGCTTCGTCTCGGCCCTCTCCGCACAGGACGAACGCCTCCTGCGCACCCTGCTCGAACGCGCCACCGGCGAGGACCCCGGAGAACCCGAGAGCTCCGGAGACTGAGTGACCCATGGGCGTCTTCGTCTTCCTCCCGCTCGTCCTGCCGCTGACCGCGCTGCCGATCGCCCGCCTCGCCGGCCAGCACCTGCACCCGCGCAGCACCACCCGCCTGCTGACCGCACTGGCCGTCGTCCTCGGCGTGTGCAGCACGCTCTGCCTGGCGCTGCTGATGGTGGTGGGCACCGCCCAGCTCCCCGGCAACCCGCTGCCGGACGGCTGGTCCGACCCCGAGGTGCGCGCCGCGGTACCGATCGCCGAGTTCGCCGGTACGGCGGCGATCGCCGCGCTCGGCGCCGTCCTCACGGCCTGCGGCACCGAGCTGCGCCGCCACTACCGCGTCCGCTCCCGCACGCACCGCGCGCTGGACGGCCTGCCCTCCCGCACGGAACTGGCGGTGCTGCCCGACGACACCCCGTACGCCTACGCCGTGCCCGGTCTGCCCGCCCGCCCCGGCAGGCCCGCGCGGCCCGGCCGGATCGCGGTCTCCCGCGGCATGCTGCACAGCCTGGACGGCGACGAGCGCAGGGCGCTGCTCGCCCACGAGCGGGCTCATCTGACGGAGCGGCACCACCGCTTCCAGCTCGCCGTACGGCTCGCGTGCTGCGCGAATCCGCTGCTGCTCCCGCTGCGTACGGCGGTCGCCTTCAGCGCGGAGCGCTGGGCCGACGAGGAGGCGGCCCGGACCGTCGGCGACCGCCGGCTGACCGCGCGGGCCGTGGGCAGGGCCGCCCTGGTCTCCCGCCCCACGCCCGGCCCCCTGCTGGCGGGTTTCGCGGCGCCGGAGCCGGGTCCCGTGCCGCGCCGGGTGGCCGCCCTCCTCGGCCCCGTGCCCCCGGCGCGCAGCTGGCCCCCCGCCCTCACCCCGGCGGGCCTGGCCGCCCTGGTCGCGGCCGCGGGCACCGCCGCGTCGGCGCTCTCGGCGGCGAACGCGGCGGTGGCCCTCTTCCTCGTTCTGAAGGCGGCCACGCCGCTCTGATTCCCCGTCCGCAAAGCGGGCACACCGCCCTGAACGAGCGCCAAATGCCCCGGACGTCACCGGTCGGCACATCGGGGCACCACCCCGCCGGTGTGATCCGCCCCACACCCGCGTACTTCTACAGCCTTGTAGATCCGGGCTGTAGAGTGCGCCAGAACGTTCGCAACGGACGTGGCGGGAGGGGGAGATGACGACGAGGTGCGGGCCCCTGCCGAGGGGCGGTCCGCCTCCGGAGGCGGAAGTACGGTGGGTCTACCAGCCGGTGGAGCTGCAACACCCCGACGGCCGGTGGGAATTGGGCCGTATCAGCGCCTGGTGGCGGGACGGGGCAGGCGAACTGTGGTGCAGGTTGCGTACGATGCGCGGCAGCAGCGGCAGTTGCCCGCAGTGGTTTCCGTACGACCCCGACCGCATTCTCGTTCTGCCGAGCGCGGGCATCTGACGCACCAGAAGGACCAATAGGCGTGCAAGACAGGAACCGGCCCCCGCGGGGCGCATCCTCCGGCCAGACCGGCACCTCCGTCAGCTCCGGCCCCGCCGGGGGCTCCCGGAGCCCGGGCGGCCCCGGCGGCGGCCGTTCCTCCCGGCGGGCCGACCGGCCCGGCCCCGGCGGCCGGTCGCGGCGTGCCGCCGGCTCCGGCCGCGGGCGCCCCAAGGCCCGGATGACCCGGCGCGGACGCGTCCTCGCCTGGACCGGCGGCGTCATCGGCGTCCTCCTGCTGATCACCGCGGGCGTCGGCGGCTGGATCTACTTCAAGCTGGACGGCAACATCCACGGCGCGGACGTCGGCAGCCGCCTCGGCGGCGACCGCCCCGCCAACCTCAGCCCCGGCTCGAAGAACATCCTGGTCGTCGGCTCGGACAGCCGCGCGGGCGCCAACGCCAAGTACGGCAAGAACCTGGAGACGATGCAGTCGGACACGCTGATGGTGCTGCACATCGCCGCCAACCGCGAGTGGGCCACCGCCGTCTCCTTCCCGCGTGACTCCTGGGTGTCCATCCCGTCCTGCGACAGCGGCAACGGCCGCAAGTCCAAGCCCCACCACTTCAAGATCAACGAAGCGTTCACCATCGGCGGCGAGGGCGGCGACGTCGCCAACGCGGCGGCCTGCACGATCAAGACCGTCGAGAAGAACACCGGGCTGCGCATCGACCACTTCGTCTCGGTCGACTTCCAGGGCTTCAAGGGCATGGTCAACGCCCTGGGCGGCATAGAGGTCTGCCCGAAGACCGCGATCCACGACAAGAAGGCGCACCTGGACATGGAGGCGGGCTGCCAGAACGTCCAGGACGAGAAGGCGCTCGGCTACGTCCGTACCCGCTACAGCGTCGGCGACGGCTCCGACCTCGGCCGCATCGGCCGCCAGCAGGAGTTCATGAAGGCGCTCGGCGAGAAGGCGCAGTCCAAGCTGACCAGTCCGGGCGCGCTGTACAACTTCCTCGACTCGGCGACCAAGTCGATCACCACGGACGAGGACCTTGCGGGCGTCCCGCCGCTGGCCGAGCTGGCCTCCACGGTCAAGGACATCCCCAGCGACCGGCTCACGTTCCTGACCGTGCCGAACTACTCGCGCGAGGCGGACGTGCCCACCGACAAGGCCAACGTGGTCTGGCAGTACCCGCAGGCCGGCGGTCTGTTCAGCGATCTGGCGCACGACAAGGAGGTCAGCAAGGACAAGCTGGCCGCCGAGTCCAAGAAGCTGGTCACGGCGCGCTCGGTGAAGGTACGGGTCCTCAACGGCACGGGGAAGCTGGGATACGCGGCCAACGTGGCGGCGGAGCTGCGCAAGATGGGCTTCACGGTGGTCGCCACCGACAACGCGCCCCCCGGCTCCCACGAGACGGCCATCAGCTACCCCGCGGCGCTGGACGCGCAGGCGAAGGTGCTCGCCGCCCGGCTGGGCGGCGTGAAGACCGAGAAGTCCGCGGACGCGACGGCCGCCGGTCCCGGCGTGGTGACGCTGACGGCCGGCGAGGGGTTCAGCACGACGGGCTGATGTCCGTAACCCTGTGAACGGCGGAGCGTCGGCCGAGCTGTGCGGACAGCCCGGCCGGCGCTCCGCCGTAGGTCCTTTTGGAGGTCAGCCCTTCTCCTCCAGGTCGCCCTCGGTCTCCAGGAACGCCTCCCGGAGCGCCGCCAGGGTCTCCTTGTCCGGCTCGGCCCACATACCGCGCGACTCGGCCTCCAGGAGGCGTTCGGCGATGCCGTGCAGGGCCCAGGGGTTGGCTTCCTGGAGGAACTCGCGGTTCTCCGGGTCCAGGACGTAGGTCTGGGCGAGCTTGTCGTACATCCAGTCGGCGACGACGCCGGTCGTGGCGTCGTACCCGAACAGGTAGTCGACCGTCGCGGCGAGTTCGAAGGCGCCCTTGTAGCCGTGGCGGCGCATCGCCTCGATCCAGCGCGGGTTGACCACCCGGGCACGGAAGACGCGGGAGGTCTCCTCGACCAGCGTGCGGGTGCGGACCGTCTCGGGGCGGGTCGAGTCGCCGATGTACGCCTCGGGCGCGGTGCCCTTGAGCGCGCGCACCGTCGCGACCATGCCGCCGTGGTACTGGAAGTAGTCGTCCGAGTCGGCGATGTCGTGCTCGCGGGTGTCGGTGTTCTTAGCCGCCACCGCGATCCGCTTGTAAGCGGTCTCCATCTCCTCGCGCGCCGGGCAGCCCTCCAGGCCGCGGCCGTACGCGTAACCGCCCCACACCGTGTAGACCTCGGCGAGGTCCGCGTCGGTGCGCCAGTCGCGGGAGTCGATGAGCTGGAGCAGGCCCGCGCCGTACGTGCCGGGGCGGGAGCCGAAGATACGGGTGGTGGCGCGGCGCTCGTCGCCGTGCGCGGCCAGGTCGGCCTGGGCGTGCGCGCGGACGAAGTTGACGTCGGCGGGCTCGTCGAGCCCGGCGGCGAGCCGTACGGCGTCGTCCAGCAGGCCGATGACGTGCGGGAACGCGTCACGGAAGAAGCCGGAGATACGCAGCGTCACATCGACGCGCGGACGCCCCAGTTCGTCGGCGGGGATCGGCTCCAGGCCGGTCACACGGCGCGACGCGTCGTCCCACACGGGCCGGACGCCGAGCAGGGCGAGGGCCTCGGCGACGTCGTCACCGGACGTCCGCATGGCGCTCGTCCCCCACAGGGACAGCCCCACCGAGGTCGGCCAGTCGCCGTGGTCGGTGCGGTAGCGCTCCAGGAGGCTGTCGGCGAGCGCCTGGCCGGTCTCCCAGGCGAGGCGGCTCGGTACGGCCTTGGGGTCGACCGAGTAGAAGTTACGGCCGGTCGGCAGGACGTTGACCAGACCGCGCAGCGGCGAGCCGGACGGGCCCGCCGGGACGAAGCCGCCGGCCAGCGCGTGCACGGCGTGGTCGATCTCGTCGGTGGTGGCGGCCAGGCGCGGGACGACCTCGCGGGCGGCGAAGGCGAGGATCGCCGCCACCGGCTCGCGCTGGTCCTCCGGCAGCCCGGCGGTGACCCGCTCGACGGCCGCCAGGTCCCAGTCCGCGTCGTCCATGGCCTGCACCAGGCCGCGGGCCTGCTCCTCGACCGCGTCGGCGCTCGTCCGGGTCGCGGCCGACTCGTCCAGGCCCAGCGCCTCGCGCAGGCCCGGCAGCGAGGACGTACCGCCCCAGATCTGCCGGGCGCGCAGGATCGCCAGGACGAGGTTGACGCGCGCCTCACCGGCGGGCGCGCCGCCGAGGACGTGCAGCCCGTCGCGGATCTGCGCGTCCTTGACCTCGCACAGCCAGCCGTCGACGTGCAGCAGGAAGTCGTCGAAGCCCTCGTCGTCCGGGCGCTCCTCCAGACCGAGGTCGTGGTGCAGCTTGGCGGCCTGGATCAGCGTCCAGATCTGGGCGCGGATGGCGGGCAGCTTGGCCGGGTCCATGGCGGAGATCGCCGCGTACTCGTCGAGCAGCTGCTCCAGGCGCGCGATGTCGCCGTACGACTCGGCGCGGGCCATCGGCGGCACGAGGTGGTCGACGAGCGTGGCGTGCACCCGGCGCTTGGCCTGGGTGCCCTCGCCCGGGTCGTTGACCAGGAACGGGTAGATCAGCGGCAGGTCGCCGAGGGCCGCGTCCGGGCCGCAGGCGGCGGACAGGCCGGCGTTCTTGCCGGGCAGCCACTCCAGGTTGCCGTGCTTGCCCAGGTGCACCATGGCGTCGGCGCCGAAGCCGCCGTCCTCCTGGGAGGCGGCGATCCAGCGGTAGGCGGCCAGGTAGTGGTGCGAGGGCGGCAGATCGGGGTCGTGGTAGATCGCGATCGGGTTCTCGCCGAAGCCGCGCGGCGGCTGGATGAGGATGAGCAGATTGCCGCGGCGCAGGGCGGCCAGCACGATGTCGCCGTCCGGGTTCTTGCTGCGGTCGACGAACATCTCGCCGGGCGGCGGGCCCCAGTGCTCCTCGACCTGCTCGCGCAGCTCCCGCGGCAGCGTGCCGTACCAGCGCTTGTAGTCGGCGGCCGGGATGCGGACGGGGTTGCGGGCGAGCTGCTCCTCGGTCAGCCACTCCTGGTCGTGGCCGCCCGCCTCGATCAGCGCGTAGATCAGCTCGTCGCCGACGCCGGACTCCAGACCGGGCACGGGCTCGTCGCCGTAGTCGTAGCCCTCCTCCTGAAGCCGCCGCAGCAGCGCCACCGCGCTCGCCGGGGTGTCCAGACCGACCGCGTTGCCGATGCGGGAGTGCTTGGTCGGGTACGCGGACAGCACCAGCGCCAGGCGCTTGTCGGCGGGCGCGATGTGGCGCAGCCGGGCGTGGCGTACGGCGATGCCGGCGACCCGGGCGGCGCGCTCGGGGTCGGCGACGTACACCGGCAGACCGTCCTCGTCGGTCTCCTTGAAGGAGAACGGGACGGTGATCAGCCGGCCGTCGAACTCGGGCACCGCGATCTGGCTGGCCGCGTCCAGCGGGGACAGGCCCTCGTCGTTCTCCTCCCAGGCGCTGCGCGGCCCGGTCAGGCACAGGGCCTGGAGGATCGGCACGTCCAGTCCGGCGAGCGCGCCCGCGTCCCAGGACTCGTCGTCGCCGCCGGCCGAGGCCTCGGCGGGCTTGGTGCCGCCCGCCGCCAGCACGGTCGTCACGATCGCGTCGGCGGCGCGCAGCTCGTCGATCAGCTCCGGCTCGGGCGCCCGCAGCGAGGCGACGAACAGCGGCATCGGGCGCCCGCCGGCCTCCTCGATCCGCTCGCACAGCGACTCCACGAAGCCGGTGTTGCCGCTCATGTGGTGGGCGCGGTAGTAGAGCACGGCGACCAGCGGGCCGGTGGCGGCGCCCGTGTCGTCCGTACGGGCCACGACCTCCGCGCCGGTACGCGCCTCCGCCGCCAGGTGCTTCGAGCGCTCCAGGTGGCCCCAGGAGGGCGCGGCGGCGGGCGGCTCGAAGCCGTGGCCGGTCAGCAGCACGGTGTCGGACAGGAAGCGGGCGAGCTGCTCCAGGTTGGCGGGGCCGCCGTGCGCGAGGTAGGCGTGCGCCTCGGCCGCGATGCCGATGGGGACGGTGGACGCCTCCATGAGCTGCGCGTCCGGCGCCTGTTCGCCGGTGAGCACCACGACGGGCCGGGCCTGGTCGGCGGCGAGGAGCTGGTCCAGGCCCTCCTGCCAGGCGCGCAGACCGCCCAGGAGCCGGACGACGACCAGGTCGGCGCCCTCCAGGAGGCCGGGCAGCTCCGCCAGGTCGAGGCGGGCGGGGTTGGCGAGCCGGTACGGCACGGGACCGGCGGCCGCACGGGCGCTGAGCAGGTCGGTGTCGGACGTCGACAGCAGCAGGATCATGGCGGCGTCTGGCCTTCCTCGGGGTCCGCGCCCCGGGCGGTGTTCACGGACGGCGGGAGTTCCTGGCTCGCCCGGCGGTGGCCGGGCTCACAGTGGCGGGACCGCACCGGATTTGCACCGGGCTTCCTCCCTTGGCGCCGTCGATGGCGTCCGGTGGGCCAGCTGACCCACCGACCTGCATAGTAAGGGCTGCGGCCGACGGCCGGGCGGGGACCGTCCAGGCCATCGTCGGTATGCTCGCCGCCATGCCGCCCACCCCCGCGATACCCCCGCATCGGGACGAATCCCTCGCACGGGACCGCGGTGACGCCTGCGTACGGACCCGCGGCGACGCCTGTCCCGGAGCCCTGCGGCTGCACTCGGCCGCCGACGGCTCCCTGGCCCGACTCCGCCTGCCCGCAGGCCTGCTGACAGCCCATCAGGCGCTGGCGCTGGCCGAAGCGGCGGACGGCCTCGGCGACGGCCACCTCTCCCTCACCTCCCGCGGCAACGCGGAACTGCGCGGCCTGCGCGACGGCTGCGCGGAGGATCTCGCCGGCCTGCTGCGCGCCGCCGGCCTCCTCCCCTCCGACCGCCACGAACGCGTACGCAACATCGTCGCCTCCCCGCTCGCCGGCCTGGACGGGCAGGGCGCCGACGGCGCGGCCCCCGTCCAGGAATGGGCCCGTGAGCTGGACCTCCTCCTGTGCGCGAGCGACACGGCACCCGACCTCTCCGGCCGCTTCCTCTTCGCGCTGGACGACGGCCGCGGCGACGTGGCCGCGCTCGGCGGCGATGTGACGTTGATCGCAGAACCCGGTGGCACGGCGCTGCTGCGCGTCGGCGACGACACCGAGGCCCTGCGCCTCCCCGGCCGCGACGCGCCCCGCGCGGCCCGCACCGCGGCCGAAGCGTTCCTCTCCGTCGCCCAGGAGGCGGGCAACGGCTCCTGGCGCGTACGGGAGCTGCCGCCCGGGTACGGGGCCCCGGCGGTCCGCGCCCGCCTCCGTACGCGGCTCCCGCAGCCGGACACCCGGCCGGACACCCAGCCGTACACGCCGGTCCCGGCACCGCCCCCACCGCGCCCGGGACCGGTCACCGGCCCCGACGGCACCACCGCCCTCTCCCTCCTCGCCCCCCTCGGCCGCCTCACCACCGCCCAGCTGCGGCGGCTGGCCGCCGTCGCCCGGGACGGCTCCGGCGAACTGCGTATGACACCCTGGCGCGGCGTGGTCCTGCCCGGCCTGCCTCCCGAGGCGGCCGAGTCCGGACTGCGCGAACTGGCCACGGCCGGTCTGGTCACCGACCCCGCCTCCCCCTGGTACGGGCTCGGCGCCTGCACCGGCCGCCCCGGCTGCGCCAAGTCCCTGTCCGACGTACGCGCGGACGCCGCCGCCACCCTCCCCGAGGACGGCACCGGACTGCCCGTCCACTGGTCGGGCTGCGCCCGGCGCTGCGGCCACCCGCACGGCGCGTGGGTCGATGTCGTCGCCACCGGCGACGCCTACGAGGTGTCCGTACGGGGAACCCGGCACAACGCGCCCGCGACGACCACCATCCCCCTGACCGACCCCGCCGACCGCCTCGCCGACGCCGTCGCGTCGGCCCGCGCGGCCACCCGCACCACGACATGACCGAGGGCAACGAGACACAGTGAGCGAGTTCGACTACGAGAAGGACGGCGCGGAGATCTACCGCCGGTCCTTCGCCACCATCCGCGCCGAGGCGGACCTCGCGCACCTGCCCGACGACGTCAGCAGGGTCGCCGTCCGGATGATCCACGCCTGCGGCATGACCGACCTCGTACGCGACCTGGCGTACTCCCCGCAGGTCGTCGCCCGCGCGAGCGAGGCCCTGCGGGGCGGCGCGCCGATCCTGTGCGACGCGAACATGGTCGCCAGCGGCGTCACCCGCAAGCGGCTGCCCGCCGGCAACGACGTGATCTGCACCCTCGCCGACCCGTCCGTACCGGACCTGGCCAAGCGCCTGGGCACCACCCGCAGCGCCGCCGCCCTCGAACTGTGGCGCGACCGCCTGGACGGCGCGGTGGTCGCCGTCGGCAACGCCCCCACCGCCCTCTTCCGCCTCCTGGAGATGATCGAGGAGGGCGCGCCCCGCCCGGCCGCCGTGCTCGGCATCCCGGTCGGCTTCATCGGCGCGGCCGAGTCCAAGGACGCGCTGGCCCAGCACCCCTCGGGCCTGGAGCACCTGGTGGTACGCGGACGGCGCGGCGGCAGCGCCATGGCAGCGGCAGCGATCAACGCGATAGCGAGCGTGGAAGAGTGACCGAGCAGCACACCACCCCCGGCCCGGGGCGTCTGTACGGAGTCGGCCTCGGCCCCGGCGACCCCAGCCTGATGACGCTGCGCGCCGTCGAGGTCATCTCCGCCGCCGACGTGATCGCGTACCACAGCGCCCGCCACGGCCGCTCGATCGCCCGCTCCATCGCCGAGCGCCACATCCGCCCGGACCACCACGAAGAACCCCTGGTCTACCCGATCACCACCGAGACGACCGACCACCCCGGCGGCTACCGGGGCGCCCTCGACGACTTCTACACCGAAGCCGCCGCCCGCCTCGCCGCGCACCTCGACGCGGGCCGCACCGTCGCCGTACTGGCCGAGGGCGACCCGCTCTTCTACGGCTCGTACCAGCACATGCACCAGCGCCTGGCAGACCGCTACGAGACCGAGGTCATCCCCGGCGTCACCTCGGTCAGCGCGGCGGCAGCCCGCCTCGGCAAGCCCCTCTGCGAAGCCGACGAGGTCCTCACCATCCTCCCCGGCACCCTCCCCACCGAGGAACTGACCGCCCGGCTCGCCGCCACCGACGCCGCCGTCGTCATGAAGCTCGGCCGCACCTTCCCCTCCGTACACCAGGCGCTCACCGACTCCGGCCGCCTCCCGGAAGCGGACTACGTCGAACGCGCGACGATGCCGGGCGAGCGCACCGCACCCCTGACGTCCGTCGACCCGGCCTCCGTCCCCTACTTCTCCGTCGCCGTCGTACCCAGCCGCATCGCCACCCCGCCGCCCGCGCCCGTCACCGGCTCGGTCGTGGTCGTCGGCACCGGCCCGGCAGGCCCCCTGTGGCTCACCCCCGAATCCCGCGGCGCCCTCGCCTCCGCCACCGACCTCGTCGGCTACACCACCTACCTCGACCGCGTCCCCGTACGCCCCGGACAGGCCCGCCACGCCTCCGACAACAAGGTCGAGTCCGAACGCGCGGAACTGGCCCTCGACCTGGCCCGCCGGGGCCGCCGGGTCGCGGTCGTCTCCGGCGGCGACCCCGGCATCTTCGCCATGGCCACGGCCGTCCTCGAAGTAGCCGCCCAGCCCGCCTACCAGTCCGTCCCCGTACACGTCCTCCCCGGCGTCACCGCCGCCAACGCGGCCGCCGCCCGCGCGGGCGCGCCCCTCGGCCACGACTACGCGGTCATCTCCCTCTCCGACCGCCTCAAGCCCTGGGAAGTCATCGCCGCCCGCCTCCGGGCCGCCGCCTCCGCCGACCTGGCGATGGCCCTCTACAACCCCGGCTCCCGCACCCGCACCTGGCAGGTCGCCAAGGCCCGCGAACTCCTCCTCGAACACCGCTCCCCGGACACCCCGGTCGTCATGGCCCGCGACGTGGGCGGCCCGACCGAGTCCATCCGCGTCGTCCCCCTCACCGCCCTCGCCCCCGGGGAGGTCGACATGCGCACCATCCTCCTCATCGGCTCCTCCCAGACGGAGTCGGTACGCCGCGGCGACGAGGACCGGGAGACGGTGTGGACGCCTCGGAGGTATCCGGAGGGGTGACCGGGTGACGGGCGGGCCGGGGGCTCCGGCCCGCCCGCCCGTATTCCGGCCAGAAATCCGCCACAAGCCCCCTCCCCGACCGGTAGATCCAGCCACCGCCGGGGCCGCGCCCCCATCGATCACTTAACCTCGGCGCCGTCCCGCCCACCCGGCGGACAACTCACCGGAAACGCAGGCGGGGGCATCACCACATGACCGGCAGACCGAAGCAGCGGACAGCCTTACGGACCACAGCTGCCGCCACTTCCACAACGCTCCTGCTCACCCTCTCCACCACCGGCTGCGCCTCCGAGGAGAAACGCTGCGGCCCGGAACCGTCGACGCGCTACAGCGCCGCCGACCTCTACGGCGCGTGGTCGTCCGACCGCGGAATCTCGGTGGACCTCAAGAACCTCGGCGGCAAACTCGGCCGCACGTTCCTCGTACACGACTGGCCCAAGTCCCACGACGCCGCCCTGGCCACCAGCGACGCACCCCCGTCCGGCTTCATCAGCGACGGCACCTGGACCATCACCCCGGACCGCACCACCCTCTCCCTCACCTTCGACCGCCTCGACGCAGAGCTGGAACGCAGCACGGTCCGTTCGCTGCGGATCGGCGAGGAGAAGGGGCACCCGGTGCTGTACGAACGGCTCGGGGGTGGCCCGGATGCGTGTCACGTCCTGACGCTGAAGCGGGAGCGCTGAGTCAGAGGCAGCCGCGCCCCTTCAGGCCGCCTATGAAGGCGCCCCACGCCTCGTGGGTGAATATCAGCGCCGGGCCGTCCTGGTCCTTGCTGTCGCGCACGGGAACGGCCTCGGGGAAGCCGTCGGCGACCTCGACGCAGTTGTTGTCACCGCCGTTGCTGTAGCTGCTCTTCCGCCACGCAGTGGCCCGCGTTTCACGACTGGTGTTCATTGGTTACTGGACTCCATCAACTGTTGGATGAATGCGATCGATTCGGTCAACGACAGGGACATATCCCTCAACCGGTCGTAGGACAGCCAGTGTTGCTTCACTTCGTCCCTGTCTTCGATCAAGTCGCCCGACTTGTTGCCCTCAAGGTAGGCAACCGCACTCCCGTCGTCCATCCACAGCAATGACAGCGAGCCACCCATCAGGTCATGCGAGCCTGCACTGAAAGGCAGCACCTGCACTGCGATGTTCGGCGCTTCGGCCGCCTTCAGGACGTGACCGAGCTGGGTACGCCAGACCCCCCGCCCCGCCATGGGGCGGCGGAGCGCGGCCTCATCGAGAATGAAGCGCACGCTCGGCAACGGGACCCGGTCCAGTAGCTCCTGCCTTCCCAGCCGGTCAGCCACGCGATCGTCCAGCAGTTTCTTGCTGATGGGCGTCGGCGATGACGACAACAACGCGCGCGCGTATTCCTCGGTCTGGAGCAGTCCAGGCATGGCCATCGCGTACTTGTGCATGACGACGGCCTTTTCCTCGCACTGCATGAACGACCGGTACCTGCCGAGGAGGGCGCTGCGGCGCGCGAGTGCCCAGAGCCCGACCAGGAGTTTCCCGGTCCCGTAGATGCGGTCAAGCGCCACCATGACGTCCCGCCTGGACAGACGCTCTCCGTTCTCCAGCCGGTTCAAGTACGTACGGTCGTAATTGGCTTCATCGGCCAGCTGGCTCAGCGACCTACCGGATACTTCACGTAGGCGACGCAGTTCATTGGCGAGCACCTCGCGCGCCGACTCCTCCTCATCGAGGTCACATTCGTCCATCTCGGCCAGCCCCCTCGTTGTCGTACCCAGACGGCAACAGGTTCCCGCTACCGCACTCCTTCTCGGAGCGTAACGATGGGTTCACGCAAGGTGCTTGCGGATTCCGACGACCGCTCAAAGGCGGAAACACATGGCCACGACCGAGCCCATCCGAACCACAAACACGATCAAAATCGCCGAGGAAGCGCGCGACGAACTCCGTACCGCCCTCACCGCCGTCGGCATCAAACTCCCCACCCTGAGCCTGGACGCCGCCTCCCTCACCGGCGACATCGCCCGCCCGCTCGTGACGCTCGGCCGCTGCACCCCCGAGGTGGCCCGCCGCCTCGCCGCCGTACTCCGGACGTGCTCCACGTGACCGGCGAGCAACCCCGGCCCCCGAAGCCGCCCCCACCCCCGCCCGCGGACGACGCCACCCGCCGCGAGGCGCTGGAGGCGCGCGTCAGGGAGGCCAACCGGTGGAGTGCGTCATGGCCCCGGTGAAGCGCGATTCGCGCGCCGTGATCCAGGCAGTTCGTCCCGAGGGGGACCTTCTTCGATGTAGCCGCCTTCGGCACGCCGGCACCCCTGGGAACCCGTACGCCTCCGATCCTCCGTCGCCTGCTTCGTGACGCAGCCCGCTGCGCCGTCCGCCGAGTCGGTGCGGGCGGCCGGTGGCGACGTCGTGCTGCTGGATGCGGCGACCAGCTACAAGGCGTGGACCGAATCCGGCAACCACAGCGCCGACCGCACGGCGAGGCCGACCAAACCGGCCGGGTCAGCGAGGCCGGCCAGTCCGGCCACGCCTTGACGCCCCGCACGCGCCGTCATAACGTTCCGATCCGGATTGGAACGTTATCCGGATCTCGGATCAGTCGTCGTCGTGAGGGAGCCGCACAGTGAAAGCAGTGGTCGTCAGGTCTTCCGGAGGACTCGCCGTGACCGAGGCACCGGAGCCGGCCCCCGCCCCCGGCCAGGTGCTCGTCGATGTCGAAGCGGCCGGGTTCGGGTTTGTGGATGTCATGGCGATGCGGGGCGAGTATCCGGGGTTTCCCGGTGTGGGGGCGGTGCCGGGGGTGGAGGTTGCCGGGCGCGTCGCGGCGGTCGGGCAGGGGGTGGCCGAGGGGCTGGTGGGGCAGCAGGTTCTGGCCATGCTGCCGGGCTTCGGGGGCTTCGCCGAGAGGGTCGTGACCGACGCCGGGCTGGTCTTTCCGGCTCCGCATGGCACCCGGGCCGTTGATGTGGTCGCGCTGGGCGTCAACGCGCTGGTCGCCGACATCGCGCTCCACCGGGCGGGGGCGGCCGCCGGTGAGCGGGTGCTCGTCCGTGGTGCCGGAGGCGGGATCGGGGTGCTCGCCACGCAGTTCGCGCGCGCCCGTGGAGCCGAGGTCACCGCCGTCACCTCGTCGGCGGCCCGCGGTGAACGCCTGCGGGCCCTGGGCGCCGCGCACATCGTCGACCGTACGGAGGCGTCCGCTCTTCCCGGGGCGACATACGACGTGGTCGTGGACACGGTCGCCGGGCCGGACGTGGAGAAGCATCTCGGACTCCTGCGCCCCAACGGGCGCTACATCCTCTGCGGCGGCGCCGGCGGATTTCCCGGAGTGGAGTCCTTCGGGCCGCTGCTGCGTGATTTCCACAAGTCGCTGTCGCTGAGCGCGTTCAGCCTCAATTCGGTGGCCCCGCAGGACATGCAGGTCTCCTGGAAGAGGGTGGTGGCGCTGCTGGGGGAGGGCCGTGTCTCGGCCGTGGTCGATCAGGGTTTCCCGCTCGCCGAGGCCGACAGCGCGCTACGGCGGGTGGCGGGCGGAAAGGCGTTCGGCAAGGTCGTCCTGCTTGCCCGGTAGGGTTGCCGGGCAACGAGGTCGGCGGGCGGTTCCCGGGAGTGTTCGATGGCGCGCAGGCGGGACGAGCGGATCGATCACGCCGTGCCGGCCGCGGTGACCGAACTCCTTCGGGAAGTCGGCTACCGGGGCCTGACCATGGAAGCCATCGCGAAGCGGGCCGGAACCACCAAACCCGCCGTCCGCCGGCGCTGGGAGAGCCAGCAGCACCTGGTCGTCGAGGTCATGGCACAGGCCCGGGTCGGTGTCGTGGAGATCGACACCGGATGCACCCACTGCGACCTCGTCGGGCATCTCGAAGCGCTCCGGGCCGCGATGGACGACCCGGCCCTCGGCCAGGTGCTCCCCGCGCTGGTGGCCGACCTCGCGGACGACCCGGAACTGCGGGAACGCTTCCTCACCGACTTCTGGGCACCCCGCCGGAAAGCGTGCGTCGCGTCCCTGCGCAAGGGACAGGAACGCGGCGACCTCCGGCCCGGCCTCGACGTCGACCTCGTGCTGGACCTGTTCGCCGCGCCCATCGTGTTCCGGGCGCTCTTCGGCCATTCCGGCCTCGGGCCGGAGGTCCCGGAGGACGTGGTGTGCGCCGCGCTCATGGGAGCGGGAACGGGAGCCGGGGGCGGGGCGCACGGCTGCGTGAAGCACCGCCCGCCGCGCGGTCACAGCGCCGACAGCCAGGCCACCGCCTGATCCGGAGTCTCGACGACCGGCACGCCCGGCGGGACGGGCGGCCGCTGTACGACGACCACCGGCACCCCCGCCTCGCGCGCCGCCGTCAGCTTCGGGGCCGTGGCCGCGGCGCCGCTGTCCTTGGTGACGAGGACGTCGACGCGGTGGTCGTGGAGGAGGGCGCGTTCACCTTCGAGGGTGAAGGGGCCCCGGTCGAGGAGGACGTCCATCCGGGGCGGGAACGGCGGCTCCGGGGCGTCCACGGAGCGGACGAGGAACCAGAGACCGGTGAGGTGGGCGAAGGTGGCGAGGCCCATGCGGCCGGTGGTGAGGAAGACGCGGTGGCCCAGCGCGGGGAGGACCGCCGCGGCCCCGGCCAGGGAGGCGACCGGGTGCCACGTGTCGTCCGGCCCGGGGACCCAGCCGGGCCTGCGGAGCGCGAGCAGGGGAACATGGGCGGTGGCGGCCGCCTGTGCCGCGTTGAAACTGATCGTGCCGGCGAAGGGATGGGTGGCGTCGATGAGCGCGTCCACCGCGTGCTCGCGCAGCCAGTGTGCGAGGCCGTCCGGGCCTCCGAACCCGCCGATGCGCACCTCCCCGGCCGGGAGCCGGGGCGCGGCCACCCGGCCGGCGAGGGAGGTCGTGACGCGCGCGCCGGGGAGCCGGTCCGCCAGGTCGGCGGCCAGCCGGCGGGCCTCGGTCGTACCGCCCAGGATCAGGACGTGCGGGCGGCGGGCCGCGGCGGACGCGGCGGTGGCGGGGGCGGTCATCTCGGGTGGTCTTTTTCGTGGGTGAGTCGGATACGGACACGAACGGTACGCCAGGCGGCACCGGCGGGCGTACGGCGCAGCTCGCGCACACCGGGCTGCGGCACGGCTGGACGACCGGCGCCTGCGCGACCGCGGCGACCACGGCCGCCTACACGGCCCTGCTGACCGGGGACTTCCCCGACCCGGTGACGATCACGCTGCCGAAGGGGCAGACACCCGCGTTCGCGCTGGCCGCCGAGGAGATGGCCGAGGACCGCGCCGTGGCCATGGCGGCCGTCGTCAAGGACGCGGGGGACGACCCCGACGTCACGCACGGGGCGCTGATCCGGGCGACGGTGCGCAGGCTCCCGGCGGGCAGCGGGGTGGTGTTCAAGGCCGGTCCGGGGGTGGGCACGGTCACCCGCCCCGGGCTGCCGCTCGATGTCGGCGAGCCGGCCGTCAATCCCGTGCCGCGGCAGATGATGCGGGAGCATGTCGCCGAGGTCGCGGCGCGGTACCGGGGCAGCGGCGACGTCGAGATCGAGCTGTCGGTCGACCACGGCGAGGAGATCGCGCGCAGTACGTGGAATCCGCGGCTGGGAATCCTGGGCGGGCTGTCGATCCTGGGGACGACCGGGATCGTGGTGCCGTACTCGTGCTCGGCGTGGATCGACTCGATCCGGCGCGGCGTGGACGTGGCGCGCGCGGCCGGGCGTACGCACGTGGCCGGGTGCACCGGCTCGACCTCGGAGAAGGTCGTCGTCGCCGAGCACGGCCTGCCCGAGGACGCGCTGCTGGACATGGGCGACTTCGCGGGCGCGGTGCTGAAGTACGTACGGCGGCACCCCGTACCCCGGCTGACGGTCTGCGGCGGCTTCGCGAAGCTGTCCAAGCTGGCGGCGGGCCATCTGGACCTGCACTCGGCGCGGTCGCAGGTGGACAAGGGGTTCCTGGCGCGGCTCGCCCGGCAGGGCGGTGCGGACGAGGCGCTGGCGGCCGAGGTGGCGACGGCCAACACGGGGCTGGCCGCCCTCCAGCTGTGCGCCGCGCGCGGCGTGCCGCTCGGTGACCTGGTGGCCGCGACCGCCCGCGACGAGGCCCTGGCGGTCCTGCGCGGGGCGCCGGTCGCGGTGGACGTGATCTGCATCGACCGGGCGGGGAACGTGGTGGGACGGGCCGCTGCGCGCGGGCCGCGAAGCGGGCCGTAGCCGTTACACGGCCGGCGGCGCCCCGAAGGGGACGTCCTTCGCGTACGCGACGATCTCCACCTCGTCGCCCAGCGCCCATTCCGCCACCCGCGAGGCCATCGCGGCCGGGACGCCCTCGGTCTCGCCGGGCGCGGGCGGCACGTCGTACGTACCGTGCGCGTCGTGCGGGAGGACGACGCGGTACTTCCGCTCCAGGGCGCTGCGGGCGGTTGCCAGTACGCACATCTCGGACATCACGCCGCAGACGACGAGCGACCGCACCCCGGCCCCGGTGAGCAGGCCGCCCAGCGGGGTTTCGTGGAAACCGTCGTCCTCCGTCTTACGGATCACGACCTCGCGCGGGCCGGGGGTGACCGGCAGGTGCAGCTCCCAGCCCTTGGTTCCCGTCTCGTCGGACATGCCGGGCGCGCCGTCGTTCTGGAGGTAAACGATCAGGGCGCCGGCGGCCCGGGCGCGGTCGACCAGGTCCTCAAGGCGCTCCTGGACGGCCGCCGCGTGCGGTGCCGCCTCCTCGCCCTCGAAGAAGGCCGACTGGACGTCGACGACGAGCAGGGCTTCGACGGGCTGCGCGGTGGTCTCCATTCGGACGATCCTGCTGCTTGCGCCGCTCCCGATCAACCGGTTATCCGGCCTGATCGCCGGGGGCGCTCCCGGCGTCCGCCGCGCAGCCCAGGTCCCGGTGCCGCTCGCGCTCCGTCGAGTACAGATGGCTGTCGCGGAACTGCGAGGCCCCCAGTGTGCGGCCGACCATGATGACCGCCGTACGGACCACGCCCGCCGCCTTCACCTGGTCCGCGATGTCGGACAGCGTGCCGCGCAGGACCAGTTCGTCGGGGCGGGAGGCCATCGCGACGACCGCGGCGGGGCAGTCGGCGCCGTAGTGCGGCAGGAGTTCGCCGACGACGCGGTCCACGTAGCGGGCCGCGAGGTGCAGGACGAGCAGCGCGCGGCTGCGGCCCAGCGTCGCCAGGTCCTCGCCTTCGGGCATCGCGGTGGCCTGCTGGGCGATGCGGGTCAGGATGACGGTCTGGCCGACGGTGGGGACGGTCAGTTCGCGCTTGAGGGCCGCCGCTGCGGCGGCGAACGCCGGTACGCCGGGTACGACCTCGTACGGCACGCCCGCCGCGTCCAGGCGGCGCATCTGCTCGGCCACGGCGCTGAAGACGGACGGATCGCCGGAGTGCAGCCGGGCCACGTCCTGGCCGGCCTCGTGCGCGCGGACCAGTTCGGCGGTGATCTGGTCGAGGTCCAGGTCGGCGGTGTCGACCAGGCGGGCGCCGGGCGGGCACTCGTCGAGCAGTTCGCGCGGCACCAGGCTGCCCGCGTACAGGCAGACCTCGCAGCGGGCCAGCGTGCGGGCGCCGCGCAGGGTGATCAGGTCGGCGGCGCCCGGTCCGGCGCCGATGAAGTGGACGGTCACTGTGCGTCTCCGGGGGCAGAAGGGGCGTTGGGCGCGTCTGGGGCGCTGGGGGTGTCAGAGGCTTCGGGTGTGTCCGGGTCCTCTGGGGCGGAGAAGGCCGGAGAGGCGGCTGCCCGGTCCTTCGTCACCGACCACTGCGTCACCGGCATGGCCTGCCGCCACCCGGTGAAACCGCCGACCGGCACGGCGTGCGCGACCGCGAGCCGTACGAGGTCGCCGCCGTGCCGCCGGTACCAGTCGGCGAGCAGCGCCTCGGACTCCAGCGTGACGGTGTTGGCGACCAGTCGGCCGCCCGGCGGCAGCGCCGCCCAGCACGCCTCCAGGAGGCCGGGCGCCGTCAGTCCGCCGCCGACGAACACCGCGTCGGGGGCCGGGAGTCCGGCGAGCGCTTCGGGCGCGGGGCCGGTGACCACGCGCAGGGCCGGTACGCCGAGCGCGTCCGCGTTACGGGCGATGCGCCCGGCCCGTACGGCGTCCCGCTCGACGGCGACGGCGCGGCAGGCGCGGTGCGTGCGCATCCACTCGATGCCGATGGAGCCGGAGCCGCCGCCGATGTCCCACAGCAGTTCGCCGGGCGCGGGGGCCAGCGCGGCGAGCGTGGCGGCGCGTATGTGACGCTTGGTCAGCTGGCCGTCGTGCTCGTACGCGGCGTCGGGCAGGCCAGGGGCGGCGGAGAGCCGGAGGGCTTCGGGGGCGCGGGCACAGTCCAGGGCGACGACGTTGAGCGGGTCGGTTCCGGAGGCGGCAGTCGGGGGCGGCCAGTCCGCTGCCGTGCCCTCGGCCCGGCGTTCGCGCGGGCCGCCGAGCTGTTCCAGTACGCGCATCCGCGTCGGGCCGAAGCCACGTTCGCGCAGCAGTCCCGCGACCTGGGCGGGGGTTTCGGCGCCCGCGGACAGGACGAGCAGGCGGCGGCCGTCGTGCAGGGCGGCCGCCAGGCCCGCGAGGGGACGGCCGACGAGGGTGACCACCTCCGTGTCCTCGACGGGCCAGCCGAGGCGGGCACACGCGTACGAGACGGAGGACGGGTGCGGCAGCACCCGGGGCGGCGCCGCGCCCACCTCTCCGAGCACCTCGGCCAGCGTCCGCCCGATGCCGTAGAACATGGGATCGCCGCTGGCCAGGACGCACACCTCGCGCCCGGCGTGCGCCGCGAGCAGCCCCGGCACGGCGGGCCGCAGCGGCGACGGCCACGGGACCCGCTCGCCCGCGCACTCGGCGGGCAGCAGGGCGAGCTGCCGCGCACCGCCGACGAGCGTCCCCGCGCCGCGCAACACCTCCCGGGAAGCCGCCGGCAACCCGTCCCAGCCGTCCGCGCCGATACCGACGACGGTCACGCGGGCGGGGGTACGCGGCGGGGGCGCTGCGGGCGGGGCGGTGCTCACTGCCGGTTACCTCATGGCTCGGGGTCGGACGTCGTACGGGGCGGCACGACGGGTCCGGTGGACGCGGGAAGTCAACCGGGAGCGGACACCCGGTCGGCGCGTTTCAAGGGTAAGAGGCGGGCCGGGACCGGCCCACCGGCGGGCTCGCGGAGCCGGATACGCCGGTATCCGCACAACCCCTCCCGATTTCGTTTCGCGGCCGCATAATTGGCTACTCCTAGTAATCGTGGTTTCACTGAGCGATGCTCTTCAGTGGAAGCGCGACATGGGCTCCGAGGGAAGGCGCTGCGAATCATGGACACAGTCGAACGCGCGACGGCGGACGGACAGATCAAAGACGCGGAGGAGGCCCGGGACGAACTCCAGGCCGCTCTGGCCGGCGTGGGAATCACCCTGCCGTCGCTGGGCCTGGACGGCCCGTCACTGGCGGCCGACGCCCCCCGCCCCCTCGTGGAACTGGGCCGCTGCGCCCCCGACGTGGCACGGCGCCTGGCGGCGGCATTGCGATGTCGGGGCCGGGATCGGTGAGGGGGGCGGGGCGGCCCGGGAGCTGACCGGGCCGCCGCGCGGCTTACCGAGTGCACCGCTGTGACCTGCGACGATACGCCGTTTGACGGTAATGACAACGGTCACCGCTGCAGCCTTTGGATCTAGCGGCGAAGTGCGGTTTGCTTCCTTGCGCACGTCCTTTCGGACGCCCCAGGGAGGAGCGCGTTCCATGACCGAGCACGCCCGCACCGCCGCCGCCGACGCGACCACCGCGACCACCACCGCGGCCACCACCGGACACCCGCCCAGCGCACACGGCCACGGGCACGAGCAGGGCCACGATCACGGCCACGAACACAGCCACGGCCACGGGCACAACCACGGGCACGCGCACTCGCACGCCCTCTCCCCCGACGCCGACCGCCGCTGGCTGCGCGCCGCGCTGGTGCTGATCACGGCGTTCATGGCCGTGGAGGTGGTGATCGGTTTTCTCGCGGGCTCCCTGGCGCTGATCTCCGACGCCGCCCACATGCTCACCGACGCCGCCTCGATCGTGCTGGCCCTGGTCGCGATGCGGCTGGCCGCCCGGCCCGCGCGCGGCGGCTACACGTACGGGCTCAAGCGCGCCGAGATCCTGTCCGCGCAGGCCAACGGCGTCACGCTGCTCGTGCTGTCCCTCTGGCTCGGGTACGAGGCCGTCACCCGCCTGGTGTCACCGCCCGAGGTCACCGGCGGACTGGTCCTGGTCACCGCGCTCGCCGGGATCGTCGTCAACATCGCGGCCGCCTGGTGCATCTCCCGGGCCAACCGCAGCAGCCTGAACGTCGAGGGCGCCTACCAGCACATCCTGACCGACCTGTTCGGCTTCATCGCCACCGCCGTCGCCGGCGCGGTGGTGCTGCTCACCGGCTTCGCGCGGGCCGACGCCATCGCCTCCCTCGTCGTGGTCGTGCTGATGCTGCGCGCCGGCACCGGCCTGGTGCGCGAGTCCGGCCGGATCTTCATGGAGGCGGCGCCGAGCGGCGTGGACCCGGACGCGCTGGGGGACCACCTCGTCGAGACGGACCAGGTGGTGGAGGTCCACGACCTGCACATCTGGGAGATCACGTCCGGCGAACCGGCCCTGTCCGCGCACATCCTGGTCGCCCCGGGCGGCGACTGCCACGCCGTACGCCGCAGCCTGCACGAGCTGCTGAGCCTGAAGTACGGCATCACCCACGCCACCCTCCAGGTCGACCACGTGGGCGAACTGCCCCGCTCCGGCGAGATGCTGCACATAGCGGCCGGGCCGGACGACGCGGCGCTCGCCGCCCCGCACTGCGAGGGCACGCACGGGCCGGTCCACCGGCCGGGCCCGCACGATCACTGAGCCGCCCGCCCGCCGAGGGGCGGGCGGCGATCAGAAGGTGATGACCGTCTTGCCCTGCGCATGGCCCGTACGGCTGGTCTCCAGCGCCTCCGGGGCGTCCTCCAGGACGATCTCGTCGGCGACGATCGAGGTCAGCCGTCCCGCGTCGAGCTGTCCGGCGAGGATCTCCAGCAGCTGCGGCGAGGGCCGGTTGACGAAGTTGAAGCCGCGCAGGTTGTGGTCGGTCAGGACGTCCGCGTCGGCGGACCCGACGGTGGAGACGGCCGTGCCGCCGTCCCGCACGGTACGGGTCATCTCGCCGAACGCGGTCGGGTCGCCGACCAGGTCGAGCAGCACGTCCACCCCGTCCGGGTGGGCCGCGAGCACCTGGTCGGCCACCGGGCCCAGCGTGTGGTCCACGGTCTGTGCGGCGCCCAGGTCGCGCATCAGGTCCGCCAGGCCCGGCCGCGCGGTGACGATCACCTCGGCGCCCCGGCCGGCCGCGAGCTGGGTGACGAAGGTGCCGACGCCGCCGGTCCCGCCGACGACCAGGACGCGCCGGCCCTCCGCGACGCGCGTCTCCTCGACCAGGTTGTACGCCGTCGTCCCGGCCGTGGGCACGGCCGCCGACACCGCGTAGGTGACGTTGCGGGCCGCGCCGGCCAGCGCCTTCTCCGGGGCCACCGCGAACTCCCCGTACGAACCGCCGCCCCGCTCCGGCCGCTGGAACTGGCCGAACACCGAGTCGCCCACCGTGAAGCGGCGCACGCCCGGCCCGATGGCGACGATCTCGCCCGCGCCGTCCGACCCCAGGACGAGGGGGAAGGAGTGCCGGACGGAGTCCTTGAGGAGCCCGTCGGCGGTCTTCCAGTCGACGGGGTTGACCCCCGCGGCGGACATCCGCACCAGGACCTCGCCGGGTCCGGGGTCGGGCTCCGACAGCTCCATGAGCTGGGGCTGTTCGCCGAATGCGGTGACTGCTACGGCTTTCATCGTCGCGTTCCCTTCCGCCCGTGCGATCCACCCTCCCGACCGAGGGCAGGGCAAGGGCCACACCGTCAACGTGGCGCCGGTCGCGTCCCGCCTTCGGGTGAAACGACGCCAGGTGACGACGGCCCCCAGGATCGTAAGCACGCGAACCGGGAGGTATGCGGCAGGACGAGGGGCGGTGCCCCGGAAGCAACTCGTACGGCCCCCCGCCGAACCGGTACCGGGCGGCCCCGCCCCGCCCCGCGTTTGCCGCCCGGCCCGCCCGGTTACCCGTCCACGGTATGAGCGGCAGCAGCGGCGGCGCGGACGACGTACACACCATCAAGGCGGGGCGGCGCACGGTCGGGATCAGCCGGCCCGGCAAGGTCCTCTTCCCGGACGACGGGATCACCAAGGAGGACCTGGCCGAGCACTACAAGGCGGTCGCCCGGCGCGCGGTCCCCCATCTGCGCGACCGGCCGCTGATGATGGAACGGCACCCCGACGGCATCGGCGGCCGTCCCCTGATGCAGAAGAACGCGCCCGACCACTTCCCCGAGTGGGTACGCCGCTCCGAGCAGGCCAAGGAGGGCGGCACGGTCACCCACGTCGTGTGCGACGACGCGGCGACCCTCGTCTACCTCGCCGACCAGGCCAGTGTGACCCCGCACCGCTGGCTCTCCCGCGAGCACCGGCCCGACCACCCCGACCTGCTGATCTTCGACCTCGACCCGTCCGAGGGCGCGGACTTCGAGGACGTCCGGTGGACCGCGCACCGCGTCTGCGAACTGTGGGACGAACTGAAACTGCCCGCCCGCCTGATGACCACCGGCTCACGCGGCCTGCACGTGATCGCGCCGCTGGACGGCGGCGCGGACTTCGACACGGTCCGCGACTTCGCGCACCTGGCCGCCGGACGGCTCGCCCGGCGCCACCCGGACCGGCTCACCACCGAACAGCGCAAGGCCGACCGCAAGGGCCGGATCTACCTCGACGTCCAGCGCAACGCGTACGCGCAGACGGCCGTCGCGCCCTATTCCGTACGGGCCAAGCCGGGCGCCCCGGTGGCGACACCCATCTCCCGCGACGAACTGGACGATCCCGAACTGACGCCGCAACGGTGGACGTTGCCGACCTTCGCCGGCCGCCTCGGCGAGGCCGACCCGTGGTCCGGGCTGTCCTGGCGGGGCCGGTCGGTACGGGCGGCCCGGGAGCGGCTGGAAGGGCTGGAGGGGTAACGAGGCCAAGGGGGCCGGAGGGGCGCCGCGTCGGAGCGGTGGGTCGGTGCCCGCCCGTTTGCCCGCATAAGGAGACCGTCCCCATGCCCCGGGCTTCAATGGACCAATGATCCGGTTCGAGTCCGTCACCAAGCGCTACCCCGACGGCACCACCGCCGTGGACGGCCTCTCCTTCGAGGTGGCCGAGGGGGAGCTGGTGACGCTGGTCGGACCGTCCGGCTGCGGCAAGACGACCACCATGAAGATGGTCAACCGGCTCACCGACCCCACCGGCGGCCGCATCCTCGTCGAGGACCGGGACATCGCGACGGTGGACCCCGTGCACCTGCGCCGCCGCATCGGCTACGTCATCCAGCAGACCGGCCTCTTCCCCCACCGCACCGTCCTCGACAACACCGCCACCGTGCCGCTCCTGACCGGCTGGCCGCGCAAGAAGGCCCGCGCCCGCGCCGCCGAGCTGCTGGAGCTGGTGGGCCTGGACCCCGCCGTCCACGGCCCCCGCTACCCGGACCAGCTCTCCGGCGGCGAGCGGCAGCGCGTCGGCGTGGCCCGCGCGCTGGCCGCCGACCCGCCCGTCCTCCTGATGGACGAGCCGTTCGGCGCGGTGGACCCCGTCGTCCGCGACCGCCTCCAGAAGGAGTTCCTGCGGCTGCAGGCGTCGCTGCACAAGACGGTCCTGCTGGTCACCCACGACATCGAGGAGGCGATCCGGCTGGGCGACCGGATCGCGGTCTACGGGCAGGGGCGCGTCGAGCAGTACGACACCCCGGCGAGCGTGCTGGGCGCGCCGGCCTCCCCGTACGTCGCCGAGTTCGTCGGCAGCGACCGGGCCCTGAAGCAGCTCGCGGTCACCGGCATCGACCCCGGCGACCTGGAACACCCGCCCTTCGCCCGCCTCGGCGAACCCGCCGCCCGGGCGGCCGGACGGCTGCGCGCGGACGGCGCGCGCTGGGCCGTCGTCCTGGACGAGGAGGGCGGGCTGCACGGGTGGGTGGGCACGGAGGAGATGTCGGGCGGGTCCGGTGGGTCTGGTGGGTCCGGTGGGTCTGGTGGGTCCGGTGGGTCCGGCGCTTTTGGCGCTTCCGGCGCGCGGGGAAACGTTTCGGAGCACGCGCGCCGCATGGAGGCGTGGGTACCGGTCAGCGGCTCGCTCAAGGACGCCTTCAGCGAGATGCTCAAGTACGACGCGGGCTGGATCGCCGTCGTGGACGGCACCCGCTTCCTCGGCGTCCTGACCCCGGCCGGACTGCACGAGGCGCTGCGGCGCACGATCGGGTCGGGCGAGCAGGGGGTGCCGCGGGCGGAGGCCGAGGTGGATTCGGTGCCTGCCGATTGAGAGGGGGCGACGCCCGGGAGTGGCTCCCCCTGGCCCCGGCTACAGCAGCCCCTTCCCCCGCAGATAGTCCCGCGCCACGTCCTCCGGCAGCCGCCGCCAGCTGTCCACCCGCTGGTTCAGCCGCGCCAGGTCCTGGGTCGTCAGGACGGAGTTGAGCTTGCCCAGGGCCGCGGCGACCCGCGCGCTGCCCGCGCGGGCCCGGTTGACGACCGGGACGACGTAGTCCGCGTTCTGGAGCTTCTTGTCGTCGGCGAGGAAGACCAGCCCGAACTGCTCGACGGTGGCGTCCGTGCTGGTCGTCAGCACCATCTGGTCCTGCCCGTTCTGCACGGCCTGCTTGGCGGGCGTGGTGCCCACCCCCTTCGGGTCGACGGCCGTGATGTCGATCCCGTACGTACGCTTCAGGCCCGGCGCGCAGAACGGCCGCTGCACGCACTCGTCGCCCGCCGCCAGCCGTACGGGGAGCCTGGCGCGCCCCAGGTCGCTCAGGGTCTTCAGACGGTGCTGCTTCGCGTACGCGGCGGTCACGGCGAACGCGTTCTGGTCGACGGCCCGGCCCGGCGGCAGCACGGTCAGGCCGCGGGGCGTGGCCAGGGCGCGCAGCGCCTTCATCGTGGTGCCGAGGTCCGGCGAGGCGACCGGATCGGCGTCGGCGCCCTTGGACTTGGCGCTCAGCCAGTCGGCGAAGGTCGCCGCGTACTCGGGTACGACATCGATCTGGCCGCTCTCCAGGGACGGTTCGTACAGCTCCCGGTTACCGACGGTCAGGATGTCCGTCTCGTACCCGGCCTTTTCGAGCAGCACCGCGTACATTCGGGCCAGCAGCTCGCTCTCGGTGAAGCCGGCCGAGCCGATCGACAGATGGCGGCTGTCGCCGGGCGGGGCGGTGACCTGGCCGCGGTTCTCCAGGGACGGGCCGGTGGCGCAGGCGGAGAGCACGACCAGCGCCGCCGGCACCGCGAAGCGGGATTTCCGGCCCGTACGGCGGAGTACGGCCCGGACCGGGCCACCGGGCCGCCCGCTCACCGCGCCCGTCCCCGCGCCCACGCCGGACCCAGCCGCTGGGCGACCTCGAACAGCGCCTCCATCAACAGCGCGAACACCGCCACGATCACCGCCCCCGCGACCACCTGCGGCGTGCTCGCCAGGTTGAACCCCGCGGTGATGATCCGGCCGAGCCCGCCCCCGCCGACCAGCGCGGCCAGCGTCGCCGTGGCGACCAGCTGCACCGCCGCGATCCGTACCCCGGTCAGCACCAGCGGCAGCGCCAGCGGCACCTCCACCCGCCACACCAGCTGCCCGCCGGACATCCCCATCCCGCGGGCCGCCTCCACCACGTCCCGGTCCACCGACCGCATCCCGACGTACGCGTTGGTCAGCAGCGGCGGCAGCGCGAACAGCACCAGCGCGATGAACGTCGGCCAGTCGCCGTGCCGCCCGAGCGGCGTGAGCAGGAGCAGCACCAGCACCGCGAAGGTGGGCACGGCACGGCCGACGTTGGCGAGGTTGACGGCCAGGGCGCCGCCGCGGCCCAGGTGCCCGAGCGTGACGGCGACGGGCAGCGCGATCAGACAACTGGCGAACAGGCAGCCGACGGTCAGCAGCAGGTGTTCCACGAGGCGGTGCCGGACGCCGTTCTCACCGGTCCAGTTGGCGCCCGTGCCCAGCCAGTCCCAGACGTTCCCGAGCGTCGTCATGCGCGCCGCCAAGGCGTCAGCAGCCGTTCCAGGCCGAGGAGCAGCAGATCGAAGGCGACGGCGATGACGACGCACAGCACGGACGCAGTCAGCACCTGCGCCTTGAAGAACGAGTTCATGCCCGCGTAGATCAGATTGCCCAGGCCGCCGTTGCCGACGATCGCGCCGATCGTCGTCAGGGCGACCGCGGAGACGGTGGCGATGCGCAGCCCGGCCATCGCGGCGGGCACCGCCAGCGGCAGTTCGACGGCCAGCAGCTGCCGCAGCGGCCCGTACCCCATGCCGCGGGCCGCCTCCTTCGCCTCCTCCGGTACGCCTGCCAGGCCCGCCAGGATGTTCCGTACGAGGAGGGTGAGCGAGTACAGCGCCAGGCCCACGATGACGAGGGTGGACGACAGCCCGTACAGCGGCAGCAGCAGCGAGAACATCGCGAGCGAGGGGACGGTGTAGAGCACGGTGGTGATACCCAGCACCGGCCCCACCGTCCAGGCCCACCGGCGCGCGATCAGCGCCAGCGGCAGCGCGATCACCAGGCCGAGCAGTACGGAGACCACGGTGAGGTGCAGGTGCTGGAGGACCGCGTCGAGGAGGATGTGGCGGCGGGTGGCGAGATAGTCGCCGCAGATCCAGTCGTTGCGGGCCAGGCAGTCGTCCGGAGGGGCCGTCGCCGCGGTCACTGCGGTCGCTGTGGTCGCTGCGGTCACTGTAGAAGTCCACCGCGGTGGGGGGCCGGTGTCCTGCCGGGTGGGGTGGATGGGTGAAGAGCGGGCTGTGCCGGGCGGGCGGGTAGGTGGGACAGGTAGGGCAGGTGGGGCGCGGGAGGAGCCGTGCGCCTCAGCCGGTGGGTGAGGTCGTCCCGGCCGGGGGCGTTCCGGCCGAGGGTGTTCCGGCCGGGGACGCTGTCGGCGACGCTGACGGCGCCGACGAAGGCGACGGTGACGGCGCCGAATCCGCCCCCGGCCGCTTCGGCGGCGCGTGCGCGGCCTCCACGTCCTGCGGGAACGTCAGCTGCCGCCCCTGCCACTCCAGGGCCGGCGCCACCTCCCGCCGCCACGTCGAGAACTGGTGGCTGCCGCGCGGCAGGATGATGGAATCCACCGTCATCGGGGGCCGCACGGCCTCGATGAAGCGCAGGGTGTCGGCGTAGTTCGGCTCGCCCAGGCGGCTGCTGGACACCAGCGCGGAGACCTGAGGTACGGGCAGGTTCCGCAGCCGCCACAGCAGGTCGTGCTCGCGCTCGCGCCGCCCGGCTGCCGCGCCGCCGCCGAACAGGCTCCCGGTCGTCAGGTCGTCCTTGACGGCGTAGTCGCCGGACAGCGAGACGGCGGACGTGTAGACGCCGGGGTTGCGCAGGGCCAGTTGCAGCGAGCAGGTACCGCCGGAGGAGTACCCGAACGCCCCCCACGCGCTGGGGTCGTGTCCGACCCGGTAGGCCGCCTTGACGGCCTCCGGGAGATCCCGCACGAAGAACGTCTCGGCCCGCGGCCCGTCCGGCACGTCCACGCACTCGGTGTCCCGCGGCGGCGCGATCGTCGGCCGGACCATCACCAGCACGGTCGGCGGCATCCGGCCCTCTTCGACCAGCCTGCCCGCGGTCTGCGGAATCCGGAGGTGCTGCGCGAGGTTCATGATGCCGCCCGGATAACCGCTGATGACGACGGAGACGGGGAAGCGCTGACGGCGGTACTGGTGCTGGAAGTACTGCGGCGGCAGGTAGACGAAGGCCGGGTTGATGACGCGGGTACGGCGCCCGACGATCCGTACGGACTCCACCCTGCCGACCTCGGCGGGCGCGCCCTCCGGCAGGCCGGACACCCGGTCCAGGCCCTGCGGCCCCGCGGGCTGCACCAGCCCGTCCCGGAGGCTGCCGGCATCGGCGTACCGCGGCCCGCCGCCCTTGTTCACCGCCACCGGCGCCTCGTCGGTGTTGCCCAGCAGCTCGTCCCAGCTGCTGTAGAACTCGAAACCGGAGTTCACGGCGAGGGCGAGCGAACACAGCACCGCCACCTGGGTGACGAGGATGGACCCGAGCCTGCCCAGTACGGGGAGCACACCGCGCCGGGACAGCCGCGGCCACAGCCACACCGTGAGGACCACACAGGCCACGGCCAGCGCGATCACCGCGAATTCGAGCGACTGGCTGGTCAACCCCATGCGCCCACATCTCCCGTCACCCGTACGAGGGTTCTCCGGCCTCCCGGACCGCCGCCAGGGTCAACGGACGGCCGGGCCGATGGTCACCGCACAGCCCGAGACCGGCCCGATCCCGTCGCCGCCTCCGCCCCGCCCCCCGCCGGGCCCCGGCACCGCACCTCCCGTACGACCCCTCACATGACGTGCACGAACACTCGGTAACCAGCCCTCCGCCACACCTCCCCCCAACCTCCACTCCACCCACACCGCCCCGTACCGCACAAACATCCGCCCCCCGCCTTGCCCTCTTCGCCCCGTCCCCTCCCCCACCACTTCGCACGCCCGCCCCCCGCACATACGCTCTCCAAACACACGCCCAGCCCGCACCACCCCGAGTCGCAAAACACCCATACGGGGCGTGTAGCGAGACGCGCGGGGTCCCACGGTCAGACCGGCCCAGGCGGCTACCCTTACGTGTCCGGCCTGGTCAGGGACATGTCCGCGCTTCTCGGACATTCGCCGCACCCCACACACGCTAGAGAGGTTCGCCGATGGGCATTCGGAGTCTGCTGCGCAACGCTTTCGGTCGCTCCAAGGCGGCCCGCGAGGAATCGAACGAGGCGGCGAGCGGAACTCGGGCGCCGGAGACGGCGACGATCCCGGAGGCCCGCGAAGAGGCCACCCCGGAACCCGCCGCCCCCCGCGACCCCGCCGTCCCCACCGCCCGCACCGCCCCCGCCGACACCCCGGCCGCATCCCTCCCCGCCCAGAGCGCCCCCACCGACACCTCCCCCGCCAACACCTCTCCCACCGACACGGCCGCTCCCGAGCCTTCCGAGGACTCGGCCTCCGACCTCGTCTCCCAGGCGTTCGACACCCCGAAGCCGGGACGCAGCGCGCAGGCAACGGAGCCGAAGGGCGGGGAGGAGGGCGAGGCGGCCGAGGCGAAGGCCGCGGCCGAGGCGAAGGCCGCGGCCGAGACCGCGCCGGAGCCGGGCCCAGAGGTTACGGCTGTGGCTGCGGTTACGGATGCGGATGCGGATGCGGCGAAGCCGGAGGCCGGGGCCGGGGCGAAAGCGGAGGCCGCCGCTGAGGCCGCGCCGGAGCCGAAGACCGACGCCGGGACCACGACGAAGCCGGAGACGGCCGCCGAGGCCGCGCCGGAGCCGGAGAGCAAGAACGAGCCGGTGATCGAGGCGGAGCCGCCGATCGAGGCGGAGCCGGAAGGCAAACCGGCGGCCGAGACGAAGCCGGAGCCCACGCCTGAGCGACAGGCCGCACCCGCGCCGGAGGCCGTGCCTGAGCCGGAAGCCACACCCGCCGCAGAGGCCACACCCGCGCCGGAGCCCACCGGCCCCTCCCTCACCAAGATCGAGTCCGAGGCCCCCGGTCTCGTCAGCCTCTACAAGGCCGCCCGGGTCTCCCTCGAAAAGCAGGGGCTGGCCACCCAGCGCGCCGCCGTCTACCTCGTGCTGGACCGCTCCGGCTCGATGCGCAACTACTACAAGGACGGCACGGTCCAGCACCTGGCCGAACAGGCCCTCGGCCTCTCCGCCAACCTCGACGACGACGGCACCGTACCGGTGGTCTTCTTCTCCACCGACGTCGACGGCACCGCCGAACTCGACCTGGCCAACTACGAGGGCCGCATCGAGGAGTTGCACGCGGGCCTCGGCCACATGGGCCGCACGAACTACCACTGGGCCATCGACGCCGTGATCGGGCACTACGAGAAGTCCGGCGCGACCGACCCCGCCTTCGTCATCTTCCAGACCGACGGCGCCCCCACCTCCAAGCCGGCCGCCGAGAAGGCCCTGTGCGAGGCCGCGAAGCTGCCCATCTTCTGGCAGTTCGTCGGCTTCGGCGATCCGGACGCGAAGGGCTTCGACTTCCTCCGCAAGCTGGACGACCTGGCCGTACCGGAGAAGCGCGTCATCGACAACGCGGGCTTCTTCCACGCCGGCCGCGACCCCCGCGCCCTCGCCGACGCCGACCTCTACCAGCAGCTCATGGTCGAGTTCCCCGCCTGGCTCCAGGAAGCCCGCACCGCCGGCATCCTCCCCGCCTGACCCACCCCGACTCCGCTCCACCCGCCGGCCGCGGCCGGGCCCCCGGCCCGCCGCGGCCGGCGTCGTGATCCGACGAAACCCACTGGTTGAATTCTCCACCACAACAGCGGACCGCCAGGCTCCCACCGGAATCAGGCTCCACTGTCAGTGCCATGTGTAAGAGTGTTACGGCATTGACCACACGGGGGTGGGGGGACGGCTATGCCATTGACCGACGAAATCGCCGGTATGCATGCATACGAAGGCGACCCGGCGGCGCTCGTCGGTGAATTCCGCCGCACCAGCGTCTTGGTGCCGGTATCCGACGACGGACTCATGTCCGCCGAACTGGGCGGAATCCGCTGGCTCTACGCATTCACGGACGAGGAAGCGCTCAACCGGTTCGCCCGCACCAGGCAAAGCCCCCCGGAAACGGAGTGGCAGTACGTCTGCGTCTTCGGCGCCCGCCTGCTCGACGTCGTCATACCCGCCATCGGGGGGATTCGCCAGATACCAAAGGGACTCGCAAGCCCTTTCCAGCAACCCGCTACCCGAGGGCGTCCGAGAGATTGTGCGCAGCGGAGACGGTGCCGTACTCCGCATGGACAAGGACGGGAGGCTGATCATCATTCAAGACGGCAAGATCAATACTTATTTCCGACCAGATAACCCTCGCGAGTACATGGAAAACGAAAGTGATCGCTGAATCTTCGCCTTTCACGTCACACTTCAACCGGACTTTCCACTCACTGGGGTGGACTCACGACATTTCACCGAACCAGGCAATGTCCCGTTGGCGCACTTTCGAAGTGGATTGCCGGCAAGGCTACCCGTGGGACCTCGAGGACTACCAGAACGAACTCACCCTCAGGGGCACACTGAAGAAGGCGGTCCCAAAGCTGCACCAATGCGATTCGACAGCCACTGCCGACATGGTCGAGCAGATCGAAGTCATCGACCAGAGCCTGCAAGCACTTTTCACGAATCTCCTCAGCCCAACCGCGGCTGACTGGTGGGTAAGGTTCACCCTCCCGTACGCATCAGTTTCGTTCTGCGAACAGGCTGGCGAGGCTTACGGAGTCCACATCCGGCCGAGTTCCAAATTCGACGAAGACTTGCTGAACCTGCAGCAAGCCCTGGCCGATGAGCGCAATCCTACCGATGCATACATAATGGCCCGACGGGAAGGATGGTACGTGACCGAACGCCCATCCTTGTTCTACCGGTGCTGCACGCACGCTTTGGCCATGGACCGTCGAAAAAGGCAAGCACTCCGATTGTGGGTTCATGGAAAGCTGCCGGATGAAGCATTCCGAGCCGTTTTTCAATCCAAACCAATTCAGTAAGTGAGACGCAGACGCACGACACCGCCCGATCTGAACTGGCGCCGCGGCTCCTCCCCCGGATGGGATGGCTGGTGGCCAGTGGCGGAGGAGCGAACCGGCAGCCGATGATCACTGCTCGTACGCTGGCGTTCGGTAGACGGAAAACGGCGGCAGTCGTCGGCGCATTCAGCCTCGTCAGCTGAAAAGGCGGACAGAAGAGGAGCAAGAGGTGCACGGGACGGGGGCGCAGCAGGCGGGGAGGGCGTCGGCGGCCGATGTGAAGGAAGCGCTGTACTGGGCGCGAGCCCGGGGTGACTGGGGGCATGTTTTGACGCCCTGGCCGGCTCCCCCCCCCACGTTTACCACGCGGTCGGCCGACGGGAGGCCGACACCGGGAGTGAAGAGTCCGGATTGGCCGCCTGATCGTGGAGACGCCGGACCGACGACCTACTGGCCGAGGGAAAGTACGTACGATCCTTCCTGGCCTGAGACTTGGGTTGAGACTCCAACTCGGCGCGCTGTGCGCTCGGTTGTCGCTTCTGCGACATGGCCGAGACGGAGCGCATCCTCCTGCACACGGCCCGCCTCAGTCAGGCCGCTCACGCCTCCTGGGCGGATTTCGACCCGGGTTTCGTCCTCGGGCGCTGCCTGCATGTCGACGAAGAGCGCTTCGGCATGTGGTTCACCCGAGATGGTGGACGTCTACCGCACCCTCATGACGAATCCGGCGAGCCCATGGCTCACCATTCCCTGGCAGGAGCCGATCGGGCAGCCCCCGCGTAAGAGCAACACCGGGAAGGTGCTGGGCATCGTCGGCGGTGTGGTTGCGCTCTTGGTGGTCGGGGGGATCGTGGCGTCGGTGGCGTTGAGGGGTGCCGATGAGCCCAAGTACAAGACGGTGGTGCCGAAGGCTCTCGTGGGCGGGAAATACACCCTCACGAAAGATCTGACTGACACCGTGAGCGCTCAGGTCCCGCGCAACGGCTCGTACGCGCACGGCATGACCACGGTGGGCGGGCAGTACCAGTCCGGCACCAAGTCACTGGTGCTGCTCTCGATGTACGGCACCGTCAGCGACCCGACGGAGGCCGTCAAGCAGACGATTCACGGAATGCAGAGCAGCGGCGGCGAACTGGTCGTACCGAAGCACGAGGAGCGGCCGCACGGCACCAAGGAACCGGCGTACTGCGGTGTCCTCGTGAAGCGGCAGATGGGGCAGAAATTCACCGCGCCGTTCTGCATCTGGGCGGATTCGAGTACGCCCGGGAATGTGATGGAGACGGACGCGGAGCGTATCGACGCGGACCCGTTCTCGGTGGATCTGGAAGCGCTCGCGGAGAAGGCGGACCGGATTCGTAGCGAGATCAAGGTACCGGTCGGGCAGTGAATCGGGCGATAAGCGGAGTCCGGGCGGCCGAGAGGCGAAGGGGCAGGGCAGCGCCTACGCTGGTTTCGGGCTGCGGTGCTCGCCCGACGGGTGACCGTTGTCCGTTGTCCACGGCGGAGGCGGGTATTCATGAGCCAGGGCCAGGGTCAGGATCAGGGGCAGAGTCGGACGCGGGAACGGACGGGTACGGCCGGGGAGCCTGATCCGCGGCGATGGTGGGGGCTTGTCGTCATCGCCGTGGCCCAGTTGATGGTGGTGCTGGATGCCACGATCGTGAATATCGCCCTGCCGTCGGCGCAGCGGGAGCTGCACATGTCGGATGCCAACCGGCAGTGGGTGATCACGGCGTACACGCTCGCGTTCGGCGGGCTGCTGCTGTTGGGTGGACGGATCGCCGACCTGGTGGGCCGTAAGCGGGCGTTCATCATCGGGCTGGTGGGGTTCGCGATCGCTTCCGCGCTGGGTGGTGCGGCGTCGGGACAGGGATTGCTGTTCGGGGCCAGGGCATTGCAGGGCGCGTTCGCCGCAGTGCTGGCACCGTCCGCATTGTCGTTGTTGACGACGACGTTCACGGACGGGAAGGAGCGGAGCAAGGCGTTCGGGATTTACGGCGCCATCGCGGGCGGTGGCTCGGCCATCGGGCTGATAGCCGGCGGGCTGCTGACGGAGTACCTGGACTGGCGGTGGTGTCTGTATGTGAATGTGCCGATCGCGGTGATAGCGATCGCCGGAGCCTGGGTGTTCCTGCACGACCGGCGGGGGCACGGGGGCACGGCCCGGCTGGATGTGCTCGGAGTGGTGCTCGGGTGTGGCGGATTGGTCGCCATCGTGTACGGGTGCAGTGAGGCGCAGCCGCGGGGGTGGGGCGACGGGCTGGTCCTGGGGATGCTGATGGGCGGGGCCGTGTTGTTGGCCCTCTTCGCGTGGTGGCAGAGCCGGGCGCGGTATCCCTTGCTGCCGTTGCACATCGTGCGGGACCGGAACCGTGCGGGTGCGTTTTTGACCATGGCGCTGGCGGTCATCGCCATGTTCGGGATGTTCCTGTTCATGACGTACTACTTGCAGGTGGTACTGGGGTATTCGCCGGTGAAGACGGGCCTGGCGTTTCTGCCGGTCACGGCGGCGATCATTGTGGGGTCGACGCAGATATCGGCGCGGCTGCTGCACCATCTGCCGCCCCGCGTGCTGATGGTGCCGGGCGCGGTGTTCGCCGCGGCGGGACTGTTCTGGCTGACGACGCTGACCGCCGAGCCCGCGTACGTATCGCATGTGCTGCCCTCGGAGCTGCTCGTGGGGCTCGGGATGGGTCTGATCTTCATGCCGGTGATGTCCACGGCCACGGCCGGGGTCGCCCCGCAGGACTCCGGGGTGACGTCCGCGACCGTCAATACGGCGCAGCAGGTGGGCGGTTCGATCGGTACGGCGCTGCTGAACACCATCGCCACGTCGACGAGCGCGACGTACATCGGGAGCCATCTGGCGACGGCGGCGCGGGAGGCGGGCGGCCGGCTCACGCCCGCGATGCGGGAGGGGGTCGTCATGGACGGTGTCGTGCACGGGTTCACGGTGGCCATCGGGTGGGGCGCGGGGATCATGCTGCTGGCGGGGGTGGTCGCGGGCGTGATGGTGAATGGCAGGGCGCCCAAGCACGGGGGTGGGCCTGCGGCTGGGACTGAGGGTGGAGCGGAGACACCGAAGACGACCGCCCCGTAAGCCCGGCCCCGTACGGCGCTCAGTAGCCTGGTCCCGTGTTCACTCCCGAGGGACCCACGCTCCGCGAGCTGACCGTTCAGGCGCTCTCCTCCGTCGAGCGCGGCTACGACCTGCTGGCCCCGAAGTTCGACCACACGCCCTTCCGCACCCCCGACCGGATTCTCGACGCCACCGCCGAGGCCCTGCGCGGCCTCGGGAAGGCCGGCGACCGGTTCGGGTTCGGGGCGGGGCTCGATGTGTGTTGCGGTACGGGGGCGGGGGTGAGCGTGCTGCGGGAGCTGTGCCGCAGCAAGGTCGTCGGGGTGGACTTCAGTGCCGGGATGCTCGCCCGGGCCAGAGCCGGGTACGGAGACGGCGGCGCCCCGGCCGGGCACGCCGGCGAGGCCCGGCCCGCCGCCACGACGGGCGACCCGGCCATCGACTACGTCCGGGCCGACGCCCGCGCCCTCCCCTTCGCCGCCGCCTTCGACCTCGCCGTCACCTTCGGCGCCCTCGGCCACTTCCTGCCCGGCGAGCGCGCCGCGCTGTTCCGCGGTGTCCACCGGGCGCTGCGGCCGGGCGGGATCTTCGCGTTCCCCGTCGCCGCGCCCCCGCACCCCGGCTCCGCGCTGTACTGGACGCTGCTCGGCTTCGACGCGGTGATGCGCGTACGGAATCTGGTGTGGCGTCCGCCGTTCGTCATGTACTACCGGACCTCGTCGCTGCGGGCCGTGGGGGCCGACCTGGCCGAGGCCGGGTTCGCGGTGGAGCTCGTGCCCGTACGGGGAGCCGCCCGCCGCGCCGACGGCAGCCCCGGCTGGGGGCTCGTGGTCGCCCGCCGGCCGTGACCGCCCGCCCAGGACGGTCGCCCGCCGGCCGTGACCGCCCGCCGGGGACGATCACGGTGCGTACGGACGACGATCAAGGCGCATACGGGCGACGATCAAGGGACTTACGGGGCACGGAAAACCGGGCGCGGTGGCCCCGTACCGGTCCAGTACGATATTGACGTTCCGTAGAACAAATCCTCACTCACCGTAGCGACTTGGGAGCAGCCGGCAATGGCTCGACACCTCATCACCAGCGCCCTTCCGTACATCAACGGGATCAAGCACCTGGGCAACATGGTGGGGTCCATGCTCCCGGCCGACGTGTACGGGCGGTATATGCGCCAGCGCGGCCACGAGGTGCTCTACATCTGCGCGACGGACGAGCACGGCACGCCCGCCGAGCTGGCGGCCAAGGACGCGGGGCAGTCTGTCGACGCGTACTGCGGCGAGCAGCACGACGCGCAGAAGGCCATCTACGACGGCTTCCACCTGCAGTTCGACCACTTCGGCCGCAGCTCCTCGCAGCAGAACGTGGAGCTGACCCAGCACTTCGCCCGCAAGCTGCACGAGAACGGCTTCATCGAGGAGCGCGCCATCCGGCAGGTCTTCTCGATCACCGACGAGCGCTTCCTGCCGGACCGCTACATCGTCGGTACGTGCCCGCACTGCGGCTACGACAAGGCCCGCGGCGACCAGTGCGAGAACTGCACCCGCGTCCTGGACCCGACCGACCTGATCGACGCGCGTTCGGCGATCAGCGGCAGCAGCGACCTGGAGGTGCGCGAGACCAAGCACCTCTTCCTGCTCCAGTCCAAGCTCCAGGGCGAGGTCGAGCAGTGGATCGACGACAGCAGCGAGGACTGGCCCACGCTGGCGTCGTCCATCGCGCGCAAGTGGCTGACCGAGGGCCTCCAGGACCGGGCGATCACCCGTGACCTGGAGTGGGGCGTGCCGGTGCCCGCCGATGTGTGGCCGGAGCTGGCCGCCGAGGGCAAGGTCTTCTACGTGTGGTTCGACGCGCCGATCGAGTACATCGCCTCGACGAAGGAGTGGGCGGACGCCGATCCGGCGAACCGCGACTGGAAGTCGTGGTGGTACGAGGCCGACGACGTGCGCTACACGGAGTTCATGGCCAAGGACAACGTCCCGTTCCACTCGGTGATGTTCCCGGCCACCGAGATCGGCACCCGCGAGCCGTGGAAGAAGGTCGACTTCCTCAAGGCGTTCAACTGGCTGACGTACTACGGCGGCAAGTTCTCCACCTCGCAGCGGCGCGGCATCTTCACCGACGCGGCGCTGGAGCTGCTGCCCGCCGACTACTGGCGCTACTTCCTGATCGCCAACGCGCCGGAGTCCGACGACACGTCCTTCACCTGGGAGCTGTTCTCCTCCTCGGTCAACAAGGACCTGGCCGACACCCTCGGCAACTTCGTCAACCGGGTGCTGTCCTTCTCCCGCAAGCGCTTCGGCGACGAGGTGCCGGCGGGCGCGGCGGCCGGAGAGGCCGAGCGCAAGCTGGGCGAGCAGATCGCCGAGCTGCTGGCGGAGTACGAGGGCCACATGGAGGCGCTCCAGTTCCGCAAGGCGGCGGCGGCGCTGCGGGCGCTGTGGAGCGCGGGCAACTCCTACCTGGAGGAGAAGGCCCCCTGGCTGGAGATCAAGACCGACCAGGAAGCGGCGGCGCTGACGCTGCGGACCGCGATGAACCTGATCCACCTGTACGCGATCGTCTCGGAGCCGTTCATCCCGGCGGCGGCGAAGGCGATGCGGGGCGCGTTCGCGCTGGACGGCGACACGGCGGCCTGGGTGACGGCGGACGAGGCCCGCGCGCTGTCCTCGGTCCCGGCGGGCACGGCGTTCACGGTCCCGCCGGTGCTCTTCGCGAAGATCACGGAGGATGACCTGGCGGCGTACCGGGAGCGGTTCGGCGCGGCGGAGTAGGCGGGCCGACGACATAGGGCGAGGGCCCGGGACCGGTGACCGGTTCCGGGCCCTCGGCATGCGCGGGCGGTGCCTACGCGGACGTACTGCCGGGGCCGCCGGTACCGCCGTACGGGTGCCAGCCCGCCGTCCGTACGGTGAAACCCATCGGGTCCGGCAGGGGAATCTCCTGGCCGAAGATGCCCTTCGCGGTCTCGACGTAGTGGCGGCCGTCGAGCTGGAGGATGTGCCAGGTGGCGTCGTTGGGGTCGACGATCAGGTAGACGGGGATGCCGGCCTCGGCGTAGCGCTCGCGCTTGTCCTCCCAGTCCCGCTTGATGGCCGTACGGGTCGTGGAGACCGTTTCCACGACGGCGAGGACGATCTGCGGCGGCAAGTCCGCTTCCGCGAAGTCGGGGGCCGGGCGGTCTTGAGCACGGATGATGACGGCGTCGGCGCGGGGCCGGTAATCATCGGCCACCAAAATGCCGCGCTCGCTCCATGCCTCGAAAGGCTCTGGAGTGTGCCGGACGAGGCTGCGGGCCGGGAGGTCGTGGACGATTCCCGGATTCGCCCGCACGATGAGTTCGCCGTCGAGCAGCTCGGCACGCAGACCGCCTGGCTCGTCCAGTTCGTGCCACATCTTGACGAGTGCGTTGTTGTCCACCGGAGGTCCTTTCAACACACCGTCCACCACCAGGCAGGTACGAGTTCTTCACCCGCGGTAGTTCCTCTTGTCGAGGAGAAGATCGAAGTCGCCGCGCGCACCCCACTCCCTGAGCTTCGCGAGCGCTATGGCCCGACCACGCCGCTTGGCCACCTCCACCAGCGCCATGTTGACGGTGTCCTTCTTCGTCTTCGTACCGAGGAGCTTCGCGGCTTCCGCCAGCGCCTCGTCGTCGACCTCCAGCAGAAGTTCCGACATGCCGACCGACTTGTGCACCCAGCCTTTCAACGGCTCGGTGTCCAGGTCGATGCCCACCGGGTCCGGCAGGGTGACCACCTTGCCGAACGGCACCGTCAGGACTATCTCGTAGCGTCCGCCGTCGGGCTGAGAGTGCACCTTGACCTCGCAGGTGTCCCGGTCGATCAGCAGGTACACCGGGATGGCGGTCCCGGCGTACGCCTTCGGCTTCTCCTCGCGGTCCCGGCGGTCGGTGGCGTGGTCACGGGAGGTGACCTCGACGACCATGAGGACGCTCTCGGCGTCCGCCCACTCCCCCTGGCCGACGAAGGCATCGCTCGGTGCGAGACAGCCGTCGGGGCGGGCGTTGCCCTTGCGGTACGTCTCGACCCGCAGCCCCTGTCCCACGTGCAGCCACCACCCCGCATCGACCTGGACGCACAGCCGCGTCAGCCACGCGATGATCTCCGCGTGATCGCCGTCCGGCAGGGGCTTCTCCCGGATCCTCCCGTTGACCGATTCCAGCCGCAGCGCCTCGTCCACCCGCAGACCGAGGCGCGCCAGCTCTTCGAACTGCTCCTGACTCAGCACACTCGCCATGCCCGGAGCGTGGCACGCGAAAGGGCCCGCGATCATACGATCGCGGGCCCTTCACACGTACGAACGAACTACTTCACCTGCGGCTTGCGGATCGACAGGTGCAGCTCCTTCAGCCGCGCCTCCTCGACCTCCGTCGGCGCGCCCATGAGCAGGTCCTGCGCGTTGCCGTTGAGGGGGAAGGCGATGGTCTCGCGGATGTTGGGCTCGTCGGCGAGGAGCATGACGATGCGGTCCACGCCCGGGGCGATGCCGCCGTGCGGCGGGGCGCCGAACTTGAAGGCGCGGAGCATGCCGCCGAACTCGGCCTCGACGGTGTCCTTGTCGTAACCGGCGATGGCGAACGCCTTGTACATGACGTCCGGCTCGTGGTTGCGGATGGCGCCGGAGGACAGCTCGACGCCGTTGCAGACGATGTCGTACTGCCAGGCCAGGATGTCCAGCGGGTCCTTGGTCTCCAGGGCCTCCAGGCCGCCCTGCGGCATGGAGAACGGGTTGTGGGAGAACTCGATCTTGCCGGTGTCCTCGTCCTTCTCGAACATCGGGAAGTCGACGATCCAGCAGAAGCGGAACTCGTCCTCGACGAAGTGGCCGGTGCGCTTGGCCGCCTCGACGCGGACCGCGCCCATGATCTTGGAGACCTCGTCGAACTCGCCGGCGCCGAAGAAGACCGCGTGGCCGGGCTTCAGGTCCAGGGCCTCGACCAGCGACTTCACGTCGTCCTCGGTGAGGAACTTGGCGATCGGGCCGGACAGGGCGTTCGACTCGCCGACACGGACCCAGGCCAGGCCCTTCGCGCCCTGCTGGACGGCGAAGTCACCCATCTGGTCGAAGAACTTCCGCGGCTGGTCGCCGGTGTCCGGTACGGCCAGGGCACGGACGTGCTTGTCGGCGAAGGCCTTGAAGCCGGAGCCGGCGAAGACCGACGAGACGTCGACGAGCTCCAGCTCGGCGCGCAGGTCCGGCTTGTCGGAGCCGTACTTGAGCATCGACTCGCGGAACGGGATGCGCGGGAACGGCGAGGTGACCGTACGGCCGCCGCCGAACTCGGTGAAGAGCTCGGTCATCAGCGTCTCGATCGGGCCGAAGACGTCCTCCTGCTCGACGAAGCTCATCTCGACGTCGAGCTGGTAGAACTCGCCCGGCGAGCGGTCCGCGCGGGCGTCCTCGTCGCGGAAGCAGGGCGCGATCTGGAAGTAGCGGTCGAAGCCCGCGATCATCAGCAGCTGCTTGAACTGCTGCGGGGCCTGCGGCAGCGCGTAGAACTTGCCTGCGTGCAGGCGGGACGGGACGAGGAAGTCGCGGGCGCCCTCGGGGGAGGTCGCGGACAGGATCGGCGTCGCCATCTCGTTGAAGCCGAGCGCGGTCATCTTGTGCCGGATGGCGGAGATGACGGCGGTGCGCAGCATCAGGTTGCGGTGCATCCGCTCGCGGCGCAGGTCCAGGAAGCGGAATTCGAGGCGCTTCTCCTCGTTGACCCCGTCCTCGGCGTTGATCGTGAAGGGGATCTGCTCGGCGGCGCCGAGCACCTCGACGGCCGTGACCTCGACCTCGATCTCGCCGGTGGGCAGATCGGGGTTGACGTTGTCCGCGCCGCGCGCGCTGACCCGGCCGTCGATACGGACGACGGACTCCTTGGTCAGCGAGCCGAGCGCCTCGTTGGCGGGGGTGCCGGGGCGGGCGACGAGCTGGACCAGACCGTAGTGGTCGCGCAGATCGATGAAGAGGATGCCGCCCAGGTCACGTCGATTGTGCAGCCAGCCGCTGAGGCGGACGTCGGTGTCGACGTCCGCGGCTCGGAGCTCGCCACAGTTATGGGACCGGTACCGATGCATCGCTCATCCAAGTCGTCGCAAGTTGGAGGGTGGGTTTCCTGTAACCGCTCCAGGTTACCGGTCACCCCCGGGCCCGCGATTGTCATATCCCTGTCAAAGTGGTCATGCGAAGATGGTCGTACCCGCCGCGCTGGTCGGGTCCCGTCAAACCCACCTAAAGTGATGCAATGCGCACCAAGGACCTCCTGGCCGCCACCGCGACCGGCCTGTGGCGCTGGGACAACGTCTCGGGTCGGGTGACCCTCGACGCCGAGACCGCCCGGCTCCTGGGGCTGCCCGCGGAGCCCACCGAGCTGTCCGAGGCCGCCATGCGCTCCCGCCTCCACCCGGCCGACTTCGCCGAGATCACCGGCATCGTCAACCTCGCCGTCAGCGAGAGCACCATCGCCGAGGCCCGGCTGCGCGTGATGGACCGCGACGGCCGCGTACTGCGCACCGTACGCAGCCGCTCCCGCGCCTTCCTGCGCAGCGAGACCGACCACACCGACTACGAGCTGGTCGGCACCGTCCAGGAGATCCCCGAGGCGCAGCCCGGCACCGCCTCCCCGCACGCCCCGGCCTCCGGCGACTGGCGCCGCTCCCGCGAGGCGTTCCTGCTGGACGCGGGCCGCGCGCTCGCCGAGGCGCACTCCACCGCCGAGGTGCTGCGGGTCGCCGCCGGCCTGTCCATGCCCGGCTTCAGCCCCGACGGCCTGGCGGTCTTCGGCATCGAGGGCGACCGGATCTCCGTCATCGGCCACCACGGGCACCGGCAGGGCGACATCGAGCCCTTCGTCGACATGCCGCTGGACACCGACTACCCGGCCGCCGAGGTGGTACGGACCGGCCGCGCCGTCTATCTGCCCACCCCCGAGGACTACCGCCGCCGCTACCCCGCCACCTGGCCGCTGGCCGCCGCCTTCCACCGCGAGTCCTGGGCCTTTCTGCCCCTGGTGAGCGCGGGCCGCACGGTCGGCGCCTGGATGGCCGGCTTCGGCACCCCCGTCGCCTTCACGCCCGACGAGCGCTCGGTGCTCACCACCGTCGCCCGGATGCTCGCCCAGGCCCTGGCCCGCGCCGGCGACCAGGAGTCACGGCGCGAACTGACCGACGGCCTCCAGCGCAGCATGATGCCGACCGTGCAGCCGGACATCCCGGGGATGACGGTGGCGGCGCGGTACGTGCCGACCGGCGGCGGGCTGGAGGTCGGCGGCGACTGGTACGACATGATCACGCTGCCGTCCGGCCGGATCGCGCTGGTCATCGGCGACGTACAGGGCCATGACGTACGGGCCGCCGGCCTGATGGGACAGCTGCGGATCGCGCTGCGCGCCTACGCCTCGGAGGGCCACCACCCCGACGCGGTGCTCTCCCGCGCTTCCCGCTTCCTGGCCGGTATCAACGACACCGAGTTCGGCGGCGAGGACCCGCGCTTCGCCACCTGCCTCTACATCGAGGTGGACCCGGCGACCGGGCTGCTGGACATCGCGCGGGCCGGCCACCCCGACCCGACCATCCGGATGGCCGACGGCACCGTCCTCGTCCGGCCCACCGCGGGCGGCCTGCCGCTGGGCATCGTGCCGGACACCGACTACCCCACCACCCGGCTCGTCCTGGAGCCCGGCGAGACGATGCTCGTCTGTACGGACGGGCTGATCGAGACCGGCGGGCACGACCTGGAGACGGGCTGGGCGCGGCTGCGGCGCGTCATCGAGACGTACGGGGCCGAGGACCCGGCCGAGGACGTCGCGGACGCCATCGCACCGACCCTGGAGGACGTCGCCGGCCTGGAGAAGCTCGCCGACGCCCTTGTCCAGGCCGTGCACGGCCCGCCCTCGTACCACACCACCGGCCCGTACCTGGACCGGCGCGAGGACGACATAGCGCTCCTGCTGCTGTGCCGCGCGGGCGGCAGCTGCGGCGTCGGTACGGGCGGCACGGCGGCGCACCAGCCCGTCCGCCGTACGGTGCTGACCGTCAAGCAGGCCGAGCCCGAGCGGATAGCGGAGGCCCGGCACCAGGTCCGCGACGTGCTGCACGACTGGAGCGACGAGGACCAGGTCGACTCGGCCGTCCTGATGGTCTCCGAGATGGTCACCAACGTCCTGATGCACACGGACGGCGACGCGCTGCTGGTCGCGGAGATCACCGGGCAGAAGGGCGGCCGCCGCATCCGGGTCGACGTCGCCGACAGCAGCGACGAGCTGCCGCACCGCCGCACCCCGGGCGAGCTGGCGTCCTCGGGGCGCGGCCTGGTGCTGATGGAGTTGCTGGCGGGCGCGTGGGGCGTGGATCCGCGCGGCGACGGCAAGTCGACGTGGTTCGAGCTCTACGAGGACGCGGCGGGCGGCGCCGAGCCCTCGGCCGCCGACCTGCCCGCCCCGCCGGCCGGTGCGTCGGCCGACCCGTCGGCCGATCCGCCGGTCGGCCCGGTGCCCGAGCCCGCGGCGTAGTGCCGGCGCAGCTCCGAGAGCACGCCGAACGCCGCCGCGGTCAGCGGCACGGACAGCAGCATCCCCATGACCCCGGCGACGCTGGCGCCCGCGGTGATCGCCAGCATCACGATGGCCGGGTGCATCTGGACCGTACGGCTCTGCACGATCGGCTGGAGGATGTGGCCCTCCAGGAAGAACACCACCAGGACGATGCCCAGCGTCCACAGCGCGATGGCCGGGCCCCGGTCGTCGGCGAACGCGACCAGCACGGCCACCGAGCCGGACAGGAACGAGCCCAGGTACGGGATGTAGGCGCCCACGAAGACCAGCGCGCCCAGCCCGAACGCGCCGGGCACCTGGAGGATCAGCAGACCGACGGTGATGCCGAGCGCGTCGATCAGCGCGATCAGCGTCGTACCGCGCATGAAGCCCTCGATGGCCTGGTAGCCGCGGCGGGCCATCTGCTCCAGCCCCGGGCCGGAGTCGCCGGGCGCCCAGTCGTGCAGGGCGCGGACGGCCTTGTCCGCGTCGCGCAGGAAGAAGAACGTCAGGAACAGGGCGAGTACGGACGCGGCGAGGGTGGCCGCGACGACGCCGACGCCCTCCAGGACGCCGGTGGCCGCGGTGCCGCCGAACTTCCCTATGAACGGCTTGGCGTTGGAGACGATGTCGTCCAGTGACGTGCCCGCGGCGCCGAAGTGCCGGGACACCTCCTTGGCCGCGTCCTTGAGCGAGGCGATGATCTGGTCGCCGGTGTCGATGAGCGCGCTGACGACGATGTATCCGGCGCCGCCGACCACCACGACCAGCAGCGCGCAGGTCAGCCCGGCGGCCAGCGACCGGTTGAGTTTCATCGCCACCAGCCGCCGGTAGACCGGCCCGAGCAGCGCGCTGCCGAGCAGGGCCAGCAGGACGGGGGTGACGGCGGCGCTCAGCGTCACACACAGCCAGACGCCGACGGCCGCCACGGCGGCGACGAGCAGGCCCACGCCGCACCAGGCCGCGGCGCGGCGGGCGGCGACCGGGAGCAGCGGCTGACGGTCCGGGGATCTCAGATCGTTTCGCACTCTGCCAGTGGATCACGGGGCCACCCGGCTGTGGCGGCATTCCGCCGCGAGCGGATGCGGTCCTGATGCGGACGCGGGGGGGTACGGGCGGGTACGAGCGGGTACGGGCCGCCGCCGGCCCGTACCCGCCGTCCCGGCTCAGTGCCCTTCGGCCGGTACCGTCCCGAGCCGCCCGGCCTGGAAGTCCTCGAAGGCCTGGGCCAGTTCGGCGTGGGTGTTCATGACGAACGGGCCGTAGTGCATCATCGGCTCGCGGATCGGCTGCCCGCCGAGCAGCACGACCTCCAGGTTGGGGCTGCGGGACTCCTGCGTCTCGTCCGCCCGGATGGTGAGCGAGTCGCCGCCGGGGCCGAAGACCACGGCCTGCCCGGTGCGGAACGGCCGCGCGAGCGGGCCCGCGGTGCCGTGGCCGGCCAGCCCGTACGCGAGTGCGTTGAAGTCCGAGCGCCACGGGATGGTCACCTCGGCACCGGGGCTGACCGACATGTGCATCATCGTGATCGGGGTGTGGGTGATGCCCGGCCCCTGATGACCGTCGATGTCGCCGGCGATCAGCCGCAGCAGCGCGCCGCCGTCCGCCGAGGTCAGCAGCTTCACCTGGCCGCCACCGATGTCCTGGTAGCGGGGCGCCATCATCTTGTCCTTCTTGGGCAGGTTCACCCACAGCTGGAGGCCGTGGAAGAGCCCGCCGGTCATGACCAGCTCCTCCGGCGGCGCCTCGATGTGCAGCAGGCCGGAGCCCGCCGTCATCCACTGGGTGTCGCCGCCGTTGATGACGCCACCGCCGCCGTGCGAGTCGCGGTGCACGAAGCTGCCGTCGATCAGGTACGTGACGGTCTCGAAGCCGCGGTGCGGGTGCCAGGGGGTGCCCTTGGGCTCGCCCGGCGCGTACTCCACCTCGCCCATCTGATCCATCATGATGAACGGATCCAGGTACTTGTAGTCGATGCCGGCGAAGGCACGGCGTACCGGAAAGCCCTCCCCCTCGAAGCCGCTGGGCGCGGTGGCCACCGCGAGCACGGCGCGCGGCCGGGCGTCGGCGGGTGCCGCGACGCGCGGCAGGGTCAGCGGGTTCTCAACGGTCACTGCGGGCATGACGGCCTCCTCGGTCGTTCGTCATTCAACTTAGTTGAACCCTGAACAACCTGCAAGGCGTCCGCCATTCCCCGCCGGGTTCCGGCGGGAAGGAATCGATCCGGTGGCGCGCGGCAACGCAAAAAGCGGCGGCACCCTCCGGTACCGCCGCGGAAAAGCCGACGTCAGCCGTACATCCGGCGCATCGCGAAGTCGACCATCTGCTCCACCGACTTCGCGTCGAAGACCATGCGGTGGTCGCCCTCCATGTCCAGGACGAAGCCGTAGCCGGTGGGGAGCAGGTCCAGGACCTCGGCGCCGGTGATCACGAAGTACTTGGACTCCTTGCCCGCGTACCGGCGCAGCTCCTTGAGCGAGGTGAACATCGGGATGACCGGCTGCTGGGTGTTGTGCAGCGCCAGGAACCCGGGGTTGTCGCCTCGGGGGCAGTAGACCTTGGAGGTGGAGAAGATGCCCTGGAAGTCCTCCGCCGACATCGAGCCGGTGGTGAAGGCCCGCACCGCGTCGGCGAGGGAGGGCGGGGACGGCTCGGGGTAGAGGGGCTGCTCGCCGTAGCCGCCGGGGGCCGGGTGCTGCGGCGGGGGCGCACCGTACTGCTGCTGCCCGGCGCCCGCGTTCTGGTCGTAGCCGTACATGCGGCACAGCGTACTGAGTCGGCGCGTCGCATACGCCGCCATGCCGCGACCGCCCCGCGTACGTTGTAAGAGCCACGCGCCCGCACTACCGACCGAGGCCGCCACTGATGACCGACCGTGACCGCCGTAAGCCGCGCATCACCCGCGGCGGCGTGCTGCTGACCGTTACCGCCGTGACCGCCTGCGGACTGATGCTGTACGGCGCCTTCCAGCTCCGGGACAGCCAGATCTCCTGGTCCCTGAAGTACGAGGCCGCCTCCACCGGCGGGCCGCCCCGCGCCGACGAGGTGCGCTACCTGCACGACTCCGGGGATGACGACCACCGCGAGGAGCGGGTCGGCGGGACGCGGCTGCCCTGGCGGGAAAACGTCGTCGTGGACGGCGGGGAAGAGGCGCGGGTGGAGGTGACACCGGCCGGGAACGGCACGGCGTCCTGCCGGATTCTGCTGGACGGCAAGCGCGAGGTCGCCGCGGGGCGGTCGCCGGGGCCCGGCCGGCCGGCCGTGTGCCGGGTGACCGCCAGTGACACGTCACAGAAGTGGGAGTAGGGGCGATCGGGGCAGGTGGCGGGGGCCCCCGGCCCCTGGGGACGCACCCCCGGGGCCCTGGCGCCGTTCAGGGACGCTCGTCACAGATGGGCGGTCAGGGGTTGCTTCTTATTACCGACGGGTAGCATCATCGTAGCTACTTGCTGGTATTGCGTTTTGAGGTCCCTCGCTTCCAAGCGCTGGGTCTCCTCCCGAACCTTACGGAGCCGTACCCATGGGCCACTACAAGTCGAATCTCCGCGACATCGAGTTCAACCTCTTCGAGGTGCTCGGCCGCGACGCCGTGTACGGCACCGGACCGTTCGCGGAGATGGACGTGGACACCGCCAAGAGCGTGCTGAGCGAGATCGCCCGGCTCTCCGAGAACGAGCTCTCCGACTCCTTCGCCGACACCGACCGCAACCCGCCGGTCTTCGACCCGGACACCAACACCGCGCCGGTCCCCGACACCTTCAAGAAGAGCTACCAGGCGTACATGGACGCCGAGTGGTGGCGCCTGGGCATCCCGGAGGAGATCGGCGGCACCACCGCGCCGCGCTCCCTGCTGTGGGCCTTCGCCGAGACCATCCTCGGCGCCAACCCGGCGATCTGGATGTACGCCTCCGGCCCGGCCTTCGCGGGTGTGCTGCACGACGAGGGCACCGAGGAGCAGCACCGGATCGCGCAGCTGATGGTGGACCGGCAGTGGGGCTCCACCATGGTGCTGACCGAGCCCGACGCGGGTTCGGACGTGGGTGCCGGCCGCACCAAGGCCACGCAGCAGGCGGACGGCTCCTGGCACATCGAGGGCGTCAAGCGCTTCATCACCTCCGGTGAGCACGACATGTCCGAGAACATCGTGCACTTCGTGCTCGCCCGCCCCGAGGGTGCCGGTCCGGGCACCAAGGGCCTCTCCCTGTTCATCGTGCCGAAGTACGACTTCGACTGGGAGACCGGCGAGCTCGGTGAGCGCAACGGCGCCTACGCCACGAACGTCGAGCACAAGATGGGCCTGAAGGCCTCCAACACCTGCGAGATGACCTTCGGCGCCAACCACCCGGCCAAGGGCTGGCTGCTGGGCGAGAAGCACGACGGCATCCGCCAGATGTTCAAGATCATCGAGTTCGCGCGGATGATGGTCGGCACGAAGGCCATCGCCACCCTGTCCACCGGCTACCTGAACGCGCTGGAGTACGCCAAGGAGCGCGTGCAGGGCCCGGACCTGGCCGCCTTCACCGACAAGACCGCGCCGCGCGTCACCATCACCCACCACCCCGACGTGCGCCGCTCGCTGATGACGCAGAAGGCGTACGCCGAGGGCATGCGCGCCCTGGTGCTCTACACCGCGACCGTCCAGGACGAGATCATCGCCAAGGAGGCCGCGGGCGAGGACGCCTCCGCCGCGACCCGCCTGAACGACCTGCTGCTGCCGATCGTCAAGGGCTACGGCTCGGAGAAGTCCTACGAGCAGCTGGCCCAGTCGCTGCAGACCTTCGGCGGCTCCGGGTACCTCCAGGAGTACCCGATCGAGCAGTACATCCGCGACGCCAAGATCGACACCCTGTACGAGGGCACCACCGCCATCCAGGGCCAGGACTTCTTCTTCCGGAAGATCGTCCGGGACCAGGGCCAGGCGATGACCGCGCTCTCCGAGGAGATCAAGAAGTTCCTCGCGGAGGCCGTCGGCGGCGAGGCGCTGGAGGAGGCCCGCGGCGAGCTGGCCAAGGCCGCCGCCGACCTGGAGGCGATCGTCGGCGCGATGCTGACCGACCTGGCGGCGACCGAGAAGGACGTGAAGTCCATCTACAAGGTGGGCCTGAACACCACCCGCCTGCTGATGGCCTCCGGCGACGTCGTCATCGGCTACCTGCTGCTGAAGGGCGCCGCGGTCGCGAGCGAGAAGCTGGCGGGCGCCTCCAGCAAGGACAAGCCGTTCTACGAGGGCAAGATCGCGGCGGCGAAGTTCTTCGCCCACAACGTGCTGCCGGCCGTATCCGTGCAGCGTGGCCTGGCCGAGACCGTCGACCAGTCGCTGATGGAGCTGGACGAGGCCGCGTTCTGAAGTGACCCGGGGGGCGTGGTGCGCCCTGCGGGCGTTCTAAGGACGGTTTAAGACACGTCCGAAAAAAACGGTTTCGCCGGGCGCTCTCACCACGTTCTCAGACAACCGCGCCAGACTTGGCGTTGCCCGCCTCCCATCCCCCGGGGAGGCGGGCATCGTCGTATCGGGAGGGCTTTCACCAGGGTTTTCCGGAGCGGTGGCACGAGATGCGGGCCCGGGGCCCGGGGTGCCTCCAGGTGTACCCTTTGTGCCCTCGGGTGTGCCCTTAGGTGTCTTCTTGGGTGCCCTCGGGCACCTCGGCACCCTCAGGTGTGCTGACGTGTACCGAGGCGTCCCGAGGCGGGAATCCGGTCCGGGTTTCTAGGGCGTGTCGGCCATCCCGCCAGGGTTGTCCCGGACCAGCCCCACCAATCCGGGGAAACGGGCCTCGATCTCGTCGCGCCGCAGCGCCGCAGCGCGGCTGTTGCCGCGGTCCACCTGCCGGATCAGCCCGGCCTCGCGCAGCACCCGGAAGTGGTGGCTGAGTGTCGACTTGGAGACCGGAAAGCCGAAGGAGGCGCACGTGCGCGCCGCCCCGTCGGCCTCCTGGGCCAGGCTCCGCACGACCTCGTACCGCAGCGGGTCGGCCAGCGCGGCCAGCAGCGTGCGCAGGGTCATCTCGGCGGGGGCCGGGTGGCCCTCGGCGTCGGGCATCGGGACGGCCTCCTCCGTTGTCGCGTACGGTTCAGGTTTGCCGTCCACCGTATCCAACCCCCGTCCGGCGGGCCGCCCGGCCGGGCCGCGAGGTTCCCATACCGTGATGCATGGGGATCGGTATACAGGGGAAGCGGACCCGGCAGTCCTTATGCTGAATCCATGAGCCATTCCGCCCGCTTCGACCGCGGCCACACCGACGACCTGATGTCCTTCCTCGCCGCCTCCCCCTCGCCGTACCACGCGGTGGCCAACGCGGCCGAGCGGCTGGAGAAAGCGGGCTTCCGGCAGGTGGCGGAGACCGACGCCTGGGACGGGGAGAGCGGCGGCAAGTACGTCCTGCGCGGCGGGGCGATCATCGCCTGGTACGTACCGGAAGGCGCCACCGCGGCCACTCCGTACCGCATTGTCGGCGCCCACACCGACTCGCCCAATCTGCGCGTCAAACCGATCCCGGACACCGGCCACCGCGGCTGGCGCCAGGTCGCCGTGGAGGTCTACGGCGGCACCCTGCTCAACACCTGGCTCGATCGCGACCTGGGCCTGAGCGGCCGGGTCACGCTGCGCGACGGCACCACCCGGCTCGTCAACGTCGACCGCGCGCTGATGCGGGTGCCGCAGCTCGCCGTCCACCTGGACCGCTCGGTCAACGCCGACGGCCTCAAGCTGGACAAGCAGCGCCACATGACGCCCATCTGGGGCCTGGGCGAGGTGCGGGAGGGCGACCTGGTCGCCTTCGTGGAGGAGGAGATCGGCGCGGCGCCCGGCGACATACGCGGCTGGGACCTGATGCTCCACAGCATCGAGCCGCCCGCCTACCTCGGCCGCGACCGCGAGCTGGTGGCCGGGCCGCGGATGGACAACCTGCTGTCCGTACACGCCGGTACGGCCGCGCTGGCGACGGTCGCCACGTCCGACGGGGAGCCGCCGTACATCCCGGTGCTCGCCGCCTTCGACCACGAGGAGAACGGCAGCCAGTCCGACACCGGCGCCGACGGCCCGCTGCTCGGTACGGTGCTGGAACGTTCGGTCTTCGCCCGCGGCGGCTCGTACGAGGACCGCGCCCGCGCCTTCGCCGGCACGGTCTGCCTCTCCTCCGACACCGGCCACGCCCTGCACCCCAACTACACGGAGCGGCACGACCCGGGCCACCACCCCATGCCCAACGGCGGCCCCATCCTGAAGGTCAACGTCAACCAGCGCTACGCCACCGACGGCAGCGGCCGCGCCGTCTTCGCGGACGCCTGCGAGCGGGTCGGCGTGCCGTGGCAGTCCTTCGTCTCGAACAACGCGATGCCCTGCGGCACCACCATCGGGCCCATCACCGCCGCCCGGCACGGAATCGCCACGGTCGACATCGGTGTTGCCATCCTGTCGATGCACTCGGCGCGCGAGCTGTGCGGCAGCGAGGACCCGCACCTGCTGGCCAGCGCCCTGACGGCATTCCTGGAGAACTGAGTTGGACTTTTCCCTGCTGGGCCCGATCTCCGTCGCCACCGGCAACGGTGAGCTGGCGCTCGGGCCCGCCAAACGGCGCAGCGTGCTGGCGCTGCTGCTGTTGCAGCCCAACACCACCGTCCCGCTTGAGCAGTTGATCGACTCCCTCTGGGAGGACGAACCGCCCGAACACGCCCGTACGGTCGTCCAGGGCCATGTCTCGCGGCTGCGCGCGACGCTGGCCGGGGGCGGCGCCGAGGCGTACGGCATCGAGCTGGCCACCCACGGCTCGGCGTACCTGCTGCGCCTGCCCGAGGAGCTGATCGACGCCCACCGCTTCGGCGAGCTGGTCGCGCTGGCCCGTCCGGAGGCGGCCCCCGGCGACGCGGTGCCGCTGCTGCGCGAGGCGCTCGGGCTGTGGCGCGGGCCGGCACTCACCGGCACCGTCACCAGCCCGCCGTTCGCCGCCGCCGCGCACGCGCTGGAGGAACAGCGGCTGACCGCGACCGAGGCGCTCGCGCGGGCGCACGGCGCGCTCGGCGAGCACGAGCAGGCCGCGGCGATCCTCTACACCGCCGCGGTCAACAACCCGCTGCGGGAGGGGATGGTCGCCGAGCTGATGCGGGCGCTGTTCCGTACGGGGCGGCAGTCGGACGCGATGGAGTGGTTCCACCGCACCCGGCGGCTGCTCGACGAGGAACTGGGCGTCGGGCCGGGGGCGCGGCTGAAGGGGGCGTACGAGGAGATCCTGCGCGCGGAGGAAGCCGGGGCGGCGGGCCGTGCGCGCGCCGACGCGGCTTCCCGGGGCGGCCCTGCCGGGACCGGCGGCGCGGACCGGCGGACCGGCGGTGCCGCGCAGGCGGCGGGCGACCCCGCCGAGGCCGCTCGCGCGAGCGCCGCAGGCCCCGGCACAGCCGCGGTGGACCCCCGCGTACCGGCCCAGCCGGGGCGCGGGAGCACGAGCGGTTCGCCCGCCCGGGCCGCCGCACCCCGCCTGCTGCCCCGGCCGCCCGCCCGCTTCCTCGGGCGCGAACAGCAGCTCGCCGCGCTGACCACCGTGGTGCGGTCCCCGGTACCCGGCGAGAGCCCGCTCGCCGTCGTCACGGGGCCGGCCGGCGTCGGCAAGACCGCCTGCGCGGTGCAGTGGTCCCACGCGCACGCCGAGGCCTTCCCCGACGGCCAGCTCTTCGCCGACCTGCGCGGCTTCAACGAGGGCGCGCCCGCCGAACCCGTCGAGATCCTGCGGGACTTCCTGCTCGCGCTCGGCACACCGCCGGACCGCGTACCGACGTCCGCGCAGTCGGCCTCCGCGCTCTTCAGGTCGCTGGTGGGCGGGCGCCGGCTGCTGGTCTTCCTCGACAACGCGCAGAGTTCCGCGCAGGTACGCCCGCTGCTGCCCGGCGGCGAGCACTGCGCGACGGTCGTCACCAGCCGCAGCCGCCTGGACGGCCTGGTCGCCACCGACTGCGCCCGCCCGGTCGCCCTCCAGGCGCTCGGCGCGGGGGAGGGTACGGCGCTGCTCGGCGCGATGCTCGGCGCGGAGCGCGTGGCGGACGACCCGGACGCCGCGCAGGAACTGGTCGCGTTGTGCGACGGGCTGCCGCTGGCCCTGCGCGCGGCCGCCGCGCAGCTGACGGCCCGTCCGCGCTGGCGGCTGGCCCGGCTGGCCTCCGCCCTGCGTGACGAACGGCGGCGCCTGGCGCTGCTGTCCGCCGAGGACACCGGGGTCGCGGCGGCCCTGCGGATGTCCGTCGCCCGCCTCTCGGCGGACGACGCGCGCCTGCTCAGCGCGCTCGCCGCCAACGCCGACGGGCACCTGAACGCGTCCGTCGCGGCGGCCCTGGCCGGCTCCGCGCCGGAGGACATCCAGGACAGCCTGGACCGGCTGACCGAAATGCACCTGGTCGACGAGGAGTCCACGGACGTCTACACGATCAGCACCCTGACCCAGCTGTTCGCCCGCGACGAGGGGTCGGAGGGCAAGGGCACCGGGGGCTGAGGGGGGACAAGGCCGGGAGCGGGGGCCCGGTGGCCGGGGATGGTACGCAGCCGAGAGGCAGGCGGCCGAGCGGTGGGCGATCGGTCGATACGGGGCCGAGCGGGGCGGGACATGGTGGGGAGGGGCTTGGCGGGGCGGGACATGGCGGGGAGGGGCTTGGCGGGGCGGGACATGGCGGTGCGGGACATGGCGGTGCGGAACGCCCCTGAACTGCCCGAATCGCCCGTTCCCGCTGCCCGCAAGGCTGTTCCCTTCCCGGCCCGGCACCCCCTACCGTCTGCCCATGATCAGAAGCCGGTACATAGCCGCGGCGGCCGCCCTCGCCTGCGCGGCGCCCCTCCTCGCCGTACAGACCGCCACCGCACACCCTGCCAAGTCGGCTGCCCCCGCCACCGCTTCCGCCTCGGCCGCCGCTTCCGGCGCACGGGCCGCGGTCCGCGCCCCCGCCTGGCAGAAGGTGGGCGACGGCATCACGTCAGGAGTCAGCGGCGTCGCCGTCCTCCCCGGCTCCCGGGCGGACCGGACCGACCTCCTCGTGGCCCGCGACAACAAGAAGCCCGGCGAGAACCGGCTGGCCGCCATACGGCTGCGCCCCGGCGCGCAGCCCCGGGTACGCCCCCTGGCCTGGAAGGGCAGCCGGCCCCCCGTCGACCTGGAGGCACTGGACGCGGTCCCCGGCCGTCCCGGCGAGTACATCGCCCTGACAAGCGCCGGCACCGGCTACCACCTGCGCCTGAACGCGGACGCGACCGCCGCGCACACCCTCGGCACCTTCACCGTCCCCGGCGCCCGCGAAGACGACAACTACGAGGGCTTCGCGCTCTCCGCCCAGCGCCACGGGCTCGTCGCCGTCTGGGCCGACCGCGGCGAGGACAGCCGCCCCGGCACCCTGCACGCCGCCCGGCTGGACCTCGCCCGCCACACCTTCGGCGCCCCGGTCACCGCCGCGTTCCGCGCGCCGTACCCCGCCGCGGACGTACGGCACATCAGCGACGTCGTGGTCTCCCCGTCCGGCGCGCTCAAGGTCTCCTCGGCGTCCGACTCGGGCGACGACGGCCCCTTCGACTCCGCCGTCTACGATGCGGGGAAGGTCACCGTCGACCGGCAGGGCGCGGTACGGCTGTCCGTACGGCGCGCCCCGGAGCCCCTCGGCCGCTACACCGGCCACAAGATAGAGGCGCTGGCCTGCCTGCCGCACTCCCGTCGCGCAGTGCTCGGCACGGACGACGAGAACGCCGGCGGCGCGGTCCGCGTCGTCCCGGGCGGCCCGTGCTGAGACACCGGCCGGCCCGTGCATGTGCCGGACGGCGCTTTTGGCACACGGGGCCGAATCCGTTAGGGAAGCGTTAGCCAGGCGGCAGGGTGGCACGTCAGGGTGGCACCACACCATGTAGAAACCGCAGCGACCCCGGGAGTCCCCATGCCGCGCCCCACCGTTACGGAGGCCGCCACCATCCGCAGCGCTCGCCGCCGTACCGACGGCGGGCGCGCTCGGGCCCGTACGCTCGCCCGTACCCGCGTGCTGCGGGCCACCGCCGCCGGGCTCACGGCGGTCGCCACGCTCGGCCTGCTCAGCGCCTGCGGCGGGCAGGAGGCGCTCAAGACCAGCGACGCCAAGCCGTTCCACCCCTTCGGCAAGGACTCCGGCGGCTCCGACGAGCCGCTGGGCCCGGGCATGCCCAGCAGCTCCCGTACCGACCGGGCCGCCAGCAACGACGGCCACCCGGCCTGCGACCCCACCAAGGTGGTGCTCGCGGCCAAGCCGCTTTCCCAGCCGCCCGGCCGCCTCCTCCTCCAGGTCACCAACACCTCCGCCCACACCTGCGACCTGTACGGCTTCCCCCGCCTACAGGGCGCCGGCGCGGCCCCCACCACCGCCCCGCACGGCAAGAGCGCGCCGCGCACCCCGATCGGCCTCTCCCCGGGCGGCACCGCGTACGCCTCCCTCACCCCGTCCGCCGCCGAGTCCGGCTCCGGCCACGAGGTGCGCTCCCTGTCGGTCGGCTTCACCGACCACCACGGCCGCGGCATACCCGGCCCCCGCGCGCACGTACGGCTCCCCGACGGCGTCCGCATCGACGACGGAACGCGCGTGTCCTACTGGCAGCACGACGTGAACCAGGCGATCCGGCCGTAACATCCCGTCCGCGCACTCCCGCGATTGGCGCCACCGGCCCCGGGTACCCGGTCAACGACCGGCCCGGAACATCCAATTGCGTACGGAGGCACAACCATGGGCATCGGATGGTGCATCGGTCTGCTCGCGCTGGGAGGCATCCTGACCTTCGCGGTGGACTGGCACATGGCCGGAGTCAACCTCCACCTCGTCGGCCTGATCCTGATGGCGGTCGGCATCATCGGCATCGCGGCCTACGTCAGCATCTTCAAGCGCCGCCGTATGCAGCCGCCGAGCCCGGCGGCCCCGGTGGTCGAGGAAACCCACCGGATGCACTACGACGACTGACGGCGCGCCAGGAGGGCTCTCGTCTCCCGGCTGACGGCGACCGGCTCGAAAAAACCCGTCGCCGCCACGCCCCACCCTGGTGGATCGTGGGCGCCATGCGACAGGACGACATCTGGGGTGAGGAAACCGCCCGTAGTTACGACACGTTCCACGCCGATATGTCCGCTCTGGAGGCACTCGCCCCGGTGGTGAGCCGCCTCGCGGAACTCGCGGACGGCGGCCGGGCCCTCGAATTCGCCGTCGGCACCGGCCGCGTGGCCGTACCCCTCGCACGGCGCGGCGTACCGGTCACCGGCATCGAACTCTCCCAGCCGATGATCGACCAACTGCGCACCAAGGCGGACGAGGAGACGATCCCGGTCATTCTCGGCGACATGGCGACCGCCGAGGCCCCCGGCCCGTACCAACTCGTCTACCTCGTCTACAACACCATCTCCAACCTCCTCACCCAGCCCGAACAGGTCGAGTGCTTCCGCAACGCCGCACGTCACCTCTCACCGGGCGGCCGGTTCGTCATCGAGCTGAGCGTCCCGGAACTGCGACAACTCCCGCCCGGCCAGCAGGCCGTGGTCTGGAAGACCGAGCCCGGCTACGCCGGACTGGACACCTACGACGTCCTCAACCAGCACCTCATCTCCCACCACTTCCGCTACGACGAAACCGGCCGCGCCCGCCTGACCCGCAGCCCCCACCGCTACATCTGGCCCGCGGAACTCGACCTCATGGCCCAACTCGCCGGCTTCCACCTGGAAACCAGGCACGCCGACTGGAACGCCACCGAGTTCACCGCCGAGTCGGGGTCGCATGTGTCCGTGTATCGGCTGGCGGGCGAAGAGCAGCGGCGGGGGCTGTAGCACCGCGTAGTCGCCGAAATCGCGGCGATAGCGCAGGTGTCCGGTCTCCTGCGTGTGCTTGCGCTGCCATTCCTCGACCGGCCCAGGACCGTGATGCGTGCCGGACCCCGCACCACACTCGGTTTCCTCGCCGGACACGCAGCGCGCCTCGTACTCCGGCTCCGCCGTCCGGTCCTGCGTGATCGTGAAGGGCACGTACCGGAACGTCCGCCGGGGCATCACGCGTGCTCCCGTCGCTGATGCTGGCGCATGAGGACGTTGGCGTCGGTCTGTGCGCTGGCGTCGAACCGCGCGCGGGCCTCAGTTCGTTGCGCGGCGAGCGCCGCGCACGTCTCGCAGCCCGGGGCGGGTACGGGCGGGCGGCTCAGGTCTTCCTGCGGTTCGTTCACGGCCTCTGGTTCTCCCATTTCAGGTCAGGCCGCCAGCGCGGGCGGCGTCTGCGGTGGCGGAGGGCCGGTACGTACCGCCAGCTCGAACCAGATGCTCTTGCCACCCGGCCCGAGCAACGAATCCCCGAGCGCGCAACCGCCCCACCGGTCCGCCACGCGGTCGAGGATGAACAGGCCGCGTCCGCCGCCTGCTTCCGGCGAGAGCGGTCGCAACGCGGCGGGCAGGAACGGAGCCGTGTCCGAGACGCTGACCCGCAGGACGGGGTGTGTCCAACGCAGGCGGACACTCGCGGAGCCCTTGGCGTGCCGTACGGAGTTGGTTGCCAGCTCCGAGGTCAGCAGCTCGGCTCGTTCGATGAGTTCCGGCACCCCGTGGGCGGCCAGCACCGCGCGCAAGGTCATACGGGCGATCCCGGGCCCGCGCGGATCACCGGGAAAGGCGAGTTCGTACTCCCACGGGTCGGTGAAAGCGAGGGGTTCGGGGGCCGGGGGCCACGGTTCGAAGTTCACGGGGCACCTCCATGCGGGGCGCGAAGGGGGGTACGGCACATGCGTGCTGTACGGGTCGAGACGCTCGGGGTGCTGGACGGTGGCCTTGCCGTGCCGGGTGCACGGTGCGCTTCCGCCGAGCAGACAAGGAGTGAGCGATCGGGCACCGACCGTAGCCGATGGCTACATAACAGTTCTACCGTTTGCCCTGAACGAGTTAATTTCTCGATTGCCGTGACTCGCCGACCATCACCTCGGCACACTGTGCGCGAGCGAGGAGAGAGAACATGGCACCGAGGCATACTCCAACGATCCGTCAACGCCGGTTCGGCGCCGAGCTGAGACGCCTACGCGAGGCGGCGGACATGTCCGCGCCGACGGCTGCGAACCTGCTCGGGACGGACCGCACAGTGATCTCCAACATCGAAGCCGGGCGCTTCGGTATCAGCGACGAACGCCTCCGCCGCCTCGCGAGCATCTACGAATGCGACGACGTCGCCCTGATCGATGCCCTGAGCCAGATGGCCGGGAGCCGCAAAGGCGGCTGGTGGGAGGAGTACCGGGGCAAGATCCCGCCCGGCTTTCTCGATGTCGCCGAGCTGGAGCACGATGCCGTACGACTGCGATCCGTGCAGACTGCCCACCTGCCGGGTCTCTTCCAGACAGAAGATCACGCGCGGGCGGTCTTCGAGCTGTTCACGCCGCAGCTCCCTCGTCTGGAAGTCGAGCTACGGGTGGCTCACCGCCTCAGAAGGCAGTCCGTTATCACGGGAGACCGCCCCGTCCCCTACGTGGGTGTGATCCATGAAGCCGCTCTGCGTATGCAACTCGGCGGCCGCGATGTGGCACGCACCCAACTCGATCACCTGCTGGAGTCCAGTGACCGGGACGACGTGACCTTGCTCGTCATCCCGTTCGCGGCCGGCGGTTTCCCTTTGATGGGCGACTCCTCCGTACTATATGCCTCATCGGCCAACTCCCGTTTGGACACGGTTCAGATGGACTCGCCGACAGGAGCAATCTTCATCGATGCTCCGACCCAACTGGCCCACTTCCGCACCCGACTGGACTTGGCGGGGAAGAGAGCGTTGACTCCGAAGGAGAGTGCCGACTACATCCGCGAAATCGCCAGAGAGCTGTGAGGTGCACACGGTGGCCGAGCTGAAGTGGCTCAAGTCCACGTACTCCGACGCCGGAGGGAACAACTGCGTCGAAGTCGCCGCGACAGGCGATGGCATCGCTTTGCGTGAGAGTGCCGCACCGGCCCAGGTCATGACCGTCGGGCAGGACGCCTTCCGAGCGCTGCTCGCCGGCGGCAAGGCGGGCTCGTACGACGCGGAACACTGAGAGGCGCAGTACGGAAGCCGCATTCGTCAGAAGCCGCAGGTTCTCGTCCTTGGCATCGTCAAGCGCCTCCAAGAAGGGTCCGAAGGGGTACTGCCATGCTCGATTCCCCGTGGCTCAAATCCTCGTTCTCCGAGGATTCCGGCAATAACTGCGTCGAGATCGCCTCGACGGGTCACCACGTGGTGCTCCGCGAAAGCGAAGATCTCAGCCGCACCATCACGACCGGACCAAGAGCATTCCGGAACCTCCTGGTCGGCATAAAGGCCGATATAATCGGTGCTACGCACCGCTGAGCACGACGTTCGGGCGCCACGCTCGCCCCATCGGGGCTCCGCCCGCCTCGCGTGGGGAAATGTGGCGGGCTGGTGTCGGGGAGGGGCGCCAAGTGGAGATTCGGTGCCGGATTACGGCGGACGAGGAGCGTCTGAGCCCCGCCCCGGCCCGCTCGCCCCGCCCCAACACCACACCTTCCACCCGCCCGGAAAGATGCCAATTGCGAATCATTGCGGTCTTGTGGGACTGAAGATGACGGCACTGGCGCGCCACGCCCCACTCGCTATGGTGGCGTTGCCATGACACCGACGCACGCACCGCCCAACCCGCACCACTGAACGCAGTGACATCACTGGGGGACCCCATGACCGCACGCCGCTCCCGCCGTTCCGCCGCCTATGCGGCGTTGGCCGTCTCGATGGCCGGGGCGCTCGCTCTGACCGGCTGTTCCGGGAATTCGAAGAGCAAGCAGAGCGCGAAGAAGTCGTCGTCGAAGTCGTCGAAGTCCTCGTCGAAGAGCAAGAAGAAAAAGATCATCGGTGGCGGCGCGGCGGCCGGTGCGGGCGCCGGTGCGGCGGCCGGGTCGCGTAGTGCGCGGGCGTGCGGTCCGGGGATGTTCCGGTTCGAGATTTATTCGCACGCGCCGAACGACCATGTCGTGATCAAGGCTGTGAACACCAGCAGCACCCGTTCGTGCCTGGTCTACAACCACCCGCTGATCCGTTTCGGCGGCGCCAAGGACCCGTTGCCGCTGCTCAAGGACAGCAACGTCATGGGCGGGGACGTGGAGACCGTCGCGCCCAAGGGCACCGTCTGGGCGAGCATCCCCACCGCCACCGCCGCCCAGAAGGGCAGCGGCAAGAAGACGTACGCGACGGTCGAGTTCAGCGGCAGCGACCTGAACGGCTCCCCGAAGGGGCCGCCGCAGCGCGTCGACTTCCCGAACGCGCCGGTGGCGGTCGGGGCCTCGCAGGTCACGTACTGGCAGAAGACGCTGAACCGGGCGGAGAGCTACACGAAGCCGAAGGGGTAAAGGGGGAGAAGGGGTAAAGGGGCAGGATAGGGACAAGGGGTGGGTGGCCCCGGCCGGGGCCACCCGCACGCGTGCGGCTACTGCCCGGCCGCGCCCTCGTCCATCCCCGCCAGCACCAGCGCCAGCCGGCCCGTGCCGCCCTCGACGACCCGAACCGGCACACCCCAGTCCTGCTGGTGCACGTGGCAGGCCGGGTACTCGATCGCCGGGTCGTCGTCGCAGGACGCCGCCATCGCGGAGACGTGCAGCACGCCCTCCGTCACGCCGTCCGCGAGGACCAGGTCACGGCCGAGGTCGGTGTCCGCGCCGTCGCCCGAGGCCAGCAGCTCCGGGGGCGTGGAACTGACGAGCAGCCGGGTAGACGGGCCGTAGCGGAGGTCCAGCTTCTGGCCCGCCGGGGCCTGGAAGACGACGTCCAGGCGGAGCTTGCCGGGGCCCACCTCGGTCGCCGCGCGCTGCGTGCGGTGCGCGACCGACTCGACGCGTACGGCCTCCTCGGGCAGCCGCAGCCGGGTCAGCCGGTGCCGCGCCGACTCGACGACGACGATCTCCGGGTCGCCGGAGCCCTCGCCGCCCACCAGCACCGCGTCCGACGGCTCGCGCAGGTCGGTGGCGAGCGTGGTGACCTGGCCGGTCGCCGGGTCGTAGCGGCGCAGCGCGTGGTTGTACGTGTCGGAGACCGCCACCGAGCCGTCGGGCAGCGCGGTGACGCCCAGCGGGTGCTGGAGCAGGGCCTGGTCCGCGGCGCCGTCGCGGTGGCCGAAGTCGAACAGGCCGGTGCCGACCGCGGTGTGCACGACCAGGTCCGTGTCCAGCCAGCGCACCGCGCTGGTCTCGGAGTCCGCGACCCACAGCCGGTCGCCGCCCGCCGCCAGGCCGGACGGCTGGGCGAACCAGGCCTCGGCGGCGGGGCCGTCCACCAGGCCCTCGTTCGTCGTGCCGGCGACCGCTTCGACGGTCCCGGTGGCCGGGTCGTACGTCCACAGCTGGTGCACGCCGGCCATCGCGATCCACAGCCGGTCCTGCCACCAGGCCACGTCCCACGGCGAGGACAGATCGACGTCGAGGGCGGGCCCGGTGGTCGCCGAGCCCTGCCACCACTGCTTGCCGGTCCCGGCCACGGTGCGGATCTCGCCGGTCTCCGGGTCGAACGTACGGATCGCGTGGTTGACGGTGTCGGCGACGGCGACCTTGCCGTCCGGCAGCAGCGCCAGCCCCTGCGGCTCGCTGAAGGCGTCCGGTCCGAGGCCGCGCTCGCCGCCGCCGATCCGGCGCAGTACGGTCTCGCCGTCCGCGGCCAGCTCCACGAGCTGGTGCCGGGTGGTGTCCGAGGCGAGGAAGGTGCCGCCCGGCAGACGCAGCGCCTTGCCGGGGAAGCGCAGGTCGGTGGCGACCGGCTCCGGCGGCACGTACGGGCCGTCGCCGCGCCGCAGCGTGCCCTTCGCCCCGTGCTCCGCCTCCAGCTCCGCCACCAGCGTCTCGATGGCGTGCGCGTGCCCCTCGCCGGCGTGCTGCGCGACGACGTACCCCTCGGGATCGATCACGACGAGCGTCGGCCAGGCCCGCACCGCGTACTGCTTCCAGGTGGCCAGCTCCGGGTCGTCCAGCACCGGGTGCTCGACCTCGTACCGCTCGACGGCGTCCACGACGGCCTGGTGCTCGGCCTCGTGCACGAACTTCGGCGAGTGCACCCCGATGATCACCACGGTGTCCCGGTGCCGCTCCTCCAGCTCCCGCAGCTCGTCGAGGACGTGCAGGCAGTTCACGCAGCAGAAGGTCCAGAAGTCCAGGATGACGATGCGTCCTCGCAGGTCGGCGAGGGTGTAGGCCTTTCCGCCGGTGTTCAGCCAGCCGCCCTTGCCGATCAGCTCGGGGGCACGGACACGGGCGCGGCGCGGGGTGTTCGGGGCGGGGGCGGCGTCGTTCATGGTTCAAGGGTGCCACCTGGGCATGAACACGCGATCACAGGAGTACGGCGGGCGGCCGGCAGCGGCGCGGAGCGGGCCGGGGCCCCTTTCACGTCCAGTCCGCTTCCAGCACCGTTCCGTGCGCGCTGTTCATGTGCGCTCTGATCAGGACCCGGGCGTCCGTCTCGGCGCTGCGGTCGCGGGTGGTCACCGCGCGGCGGCGTGCCGTGTCGAGGTGGGTGCAGCGGGGGCAGCCCGCCTCCGGGGTGAACCGCCGTTTCGTCACCGCTTCTGCCATGGGGCCATGGTCCGTGCGGGGCGGCCCGGGGCGGCGAAGGACCCGCGCAAGGGGCGGGCAAGGTCACCTGGCTGTACGGGCCGGGCCGCGGCGGACCGGGTCGGGCGGCGGCGTGTCCCGGAGCGCGCGGGGGGCATTGCGGCGGGGCGGCCGGGAACATGTCCGGCATGAAATTTCTCGTTCACGACCGGATCTTCGGCATCGGTGACGACTACTGGATCGACGACGAGCACGGACGGCACGTGTACCTCGTCGACGGCAAGGCGCTGCGGCTGCGGGAGACCTTCGAGCTGAAGGACACCGAGCGGCGGGTGCTGATCACCATCCGCAAGAAGTGGCTCGCCCTGCGCGACACGATGACCATCGAACGGGACGACCGGCCGCTGGCCACCATCCGCCGCAAGCGGCTGTCGCTGCTGCGCAACCACTACCGGGTGGAGCTGGTGGACGGTACCGAGCTGGACGTCAGCGGCAAGATCCTGGACCGCGAGTTCGCCGTCGAGTACGACGGCGAACTGCTGGCCGACATCTCGCGGCGCTGGCTGTCCGTACGGGACACCTACGCGGTGCACGTCGTACGGGAGGACGCCGACCCGCCGCTGCTGATCGCCATCGCGGTGTGCGTGATCCGGCTCGCGGAGCGCGAGAGGGGGGAGGACTGAAGGGCCCGGCGGGGCGCACTCGCCGTGCGGGGAGGGGGCCCGGGCGGGACTCGCCGAGCCGTCCCTCCCGGTTACGGCGCGCCGGGCCGAGCACCCGGTTACGGCGCGTCGAGGCCGAGCACCCGGTCGCGCAGGACCGGGAAGTCCTCGCGGGTCTTGCCCACCTTGGCCGGATCGAGCTCCACGGTCAGCACCTCCTCGTACGGCCCGGCCTCCGCGAGGACCTCGCCCCACGGGTCGACGACGACGCTGTGGCCCGCCTGCTCGACGCCGCCGTTGGTGCCCGCGGTGCCGCAGGCCAGTACGTAGCTCTGGTTCTCGACCGCGCGGGCGCGGGCCAGCAGCGACCAGTGCGCGCGGCGGCGGGCGGGCCAGCCCGCGGGGATCACGAGGGTCTGCGCGCCGGCGTCCACCAACTGCCGGAAGAGTTCGGGGAAGCGCAGGTCGTAACAGGTGGCCAGGCCCAGCGTCGTTTCCGGGAGCGGCACGGTGACGGGCCGGTCGCCGGCGCCCATCAGGACGGCCTCGCCCTTGTCGAAGCCGAAGCGGTGGATCTTGCGGTAGGAGGAGGCGAGGCTGCCGTCGGGGGAGAAGACGAGGGAGGTGTTGTAGAGGGTGCCGTCGGGGGCCCGCTCGACGAACGACCCCGCGTGCAGCCAGACACCCGCGTCCCGGGCGGCCTGCGACATCGCCTGGTGCGTCGGGCCCTCGAACGGTTCCGCCCGGTCGGCGAACGTCTCGAACGCGAAGGCGCCGACCGGCCACAGCTCGGGGAGCACGACCAGGTCACTGGCCGAACGCTCGCGGACCAGCGAACCGGCCCGTTCACGCCGTGAATTGACCGGTTCCTCCGTGTCCACACCGATCTGGATCAGTGAAGCGCGCACAGTACCACCGCCTAAGCATTCGAGCCGGTCCGCCGTCAAAAATCGACCTACGATGGTCACCCGAAAGCACTGCCGGGGTGCCCGTGCGCAGCGTAACTTAACTGCACAGACAGCAGCCCGCGTACGACCGTCCGAGGGGTTCCGTGACCGTCCATCCCAGCCTGCAGCCCTCCATCGACGCCTGGACGCACTCCATCGAAGCGATATCCGAGCTGGTCGCACCACTCGTCGAAGGGGAGTGGAACAGGGCGACGGACCTCCCGGGGTGGTCCGTCCGCGACATCGTCTCGCACATCATCGGCCTGGAGAGCGAGATGCTCGGGGACCCCCGGCCCATCCACTCGCTGCCGCGCGACCTCTACCACGTACGCACGGAATTCGCCCGCCGGATGGAGCTCCAGGTGGACGTCCGGCGGCACCACACCGGTCCGGAGATGACCGCCGAGCTGGAGTACATGGTCATCCGCCGCGCGCGGTCGCTGCGCAACGAGACCCGCGACCCCGAGACGGTGCTGCGCACCCCGCTCGGCGAGGAGCGCACCCTCGCGTACGCCCTGCGGCAGCGGGCGTTCGACGTCTGGGTCCACGAACAGGACCTGCGCCACGTGCTGAACGCGCCCGGCAACCTCGACTCCCCCGGCGCGCACCTCACCCGCGACCTGCTGCTGCTCGCGCTGCCGAAGGTGGTCGCCAAGGACGCGGGCGCGCCCGCCGGTTCGGCCGTGGTCTTCGACGTGAGCGGCGCGCTGGAGTTCATGCGTACGGTCCGGGTGGACGCGCAGGGCAACGGCACGATCGACGCGAGCGTCTCCCTCGGCCCGGCCGTGACCCTCTCCATGGACTGGGAGATCTTCCTCCGGCTGGCCTGTGGCCGGGTGCGGCCCGCCGCCGTCGCCGGACAGGTGAAGATCGACGGCGACCGGCCGCTGGCCGACGCGGTCCTCGCGCACTTCGCGGTCACGCCGTAGCCGGTCCCGGACCGCGCGCACCCCCGCGTACGCCCCCGCGCCCGCCCCGCACGCACGCCCGCGCGCACCCCCGCGCCCGCCGCCCGCTCACACCGGTACGTGCACCGCCTCCACCCGGCTGGTCACCAGCCGCTCCCGCTCCCGCCGGTGCGCCTGCCCGCGCAGCCGCAGGATCTGCGCGACGCCCAGCGCCTCCAGGACGAAGACGGAGACGAACGCGATCCGGTAGTTGTCGCCGGTGGCGTCCAGCAGGACGCCGATCGCCAGCAGCGTCGTCATCGACGCGGTGAAGCCGCCCATGTTGACGATGCCGGAGGCGGTGCCCTGGCGCTCCGGCGGGTTGGCCGGGCGGGCGAAGTCGAAGCCGATCATCGAGGCGGGACCGCAGGCGCCGAGCACCGTGCACAGCACGATCAGCAGCCATACGGGCGCGTGGTCGGCCGGCCAGGCCAGCGTGATCGCCCACAGCAGCGCGGTGACGGCGACGGTGCCGAGCGCCAGCGGCGTACGGGCGCTGTGGTGGCGGGCGATGACCTGCCCGTAGACCAGGCCGACGACCATGTTGGACAGCACGACGAGGGTGAGGAGTTCGCCCGCCTCGCCGCGCGTCAGGCCCTGGGCCTCGACGAGGAACGGCAGGCCCCACAGCAGCAGGAAGACCATCGCCGGGAACTGGGTGGTGAAGTGCACCCACATGCCCAGCCGGGTGCCCGGCTCGCGCCAGGCGTCGGCTATCTGACGGCGGACGAAGGCGGCGCCGGTGTGGGTGGCGGGCGCCGGGGCGGGTTCGAAGCCCTCGGGGTGGTCCTTGAGGAAGGCCAGCACCAGGGCGAGGACGAGGAAGCCGCCGAGCGCGCTGGCCGCGAAGGTCGGCGTCCAGCCGAAGGCGTGCAGCAGCCGGGCCAGGACGAGGGTGGAGACGAGGTTGCCCGCCATGCCGATGAGGGCGGCGATCTGGGCTATCAGCGGACCCCTGCGGGCCGGGAACCAGCGCGCGCCCAGCCGCAGCACGCTGATGAACGTCAGCGCGTCACCGCAGCCGAGCAGGGCCCGCGAGCCCAGCGCCATGGCGTACGACTGCGACAGCGCGAAGCCGAACTGGCCGACGGTGTAGAGCACGACGCCGAGGATCAGCACCTTCTTGGTGCCGAGCCGGTCGACCATCAGGCCGACGGGTATCTGCATGCCCGCGTACACGAGCAGCTGGAGGATGGAGAAGGTGGAGAGCGCGGAGGCGTTGATGTGGAAACGTTCCGCCGCGTCCAGTCCGGCGACGCCGAGGCTCGTACGGTAGGTGATCGCCACGAAGTAGACGGCGACGCCGATGCCCCAGACCGCCATGGCCTTGCGGCCGCCGGGCGGGTCCCCGGGCAGCAGGGCGCCATGGCCCCCGGATGATCCGTTGCTCATCGGACGTCCCCCTGCGCCAGGTTCCGCACCCAGCTGACGTGCCGGTGCACGGCGTCCACGGCCGCCGCCGCGTCCCCGGCGCGCAGCGCGCGGAGGATCTCCCCGTGCTCGGCGATGTTCTTGGCGATCCGGTCCGGGTTGGCGTGCATCACGGCGACGCCCATCCGCAGCTGCCGGTCCCGCAGCTGCTCGTACAGCCGGTCCAGGATCTGGTTGCCGGCGCTGCGCACGATCGCGGCGTGGAAGCAGCGGTCGGCGACGGACACGGCGGCGAGGTCGCCGGAGGCGGCCAGCTCCTCCATCTTCGCGAGCTGCTCCTCCAGCTCGGCGATGAGCGCCGGGGCGGCCGGCACGGCCTTGCGCGCGGCGTGCTCCTCGACCAGCAGCCGGGTCTCCACCACGTCCGCGATCTCCTGCGCGGAGACCGGCAGGACCATGGCGCCCTTCTTCGGGTAGAGCTTCATCAGCCCTTCGACCTCAAGGCGCAGCAGCGCTTCGCGTACGGGCGTGCGCGATACGCCGACGGCCTCGGCCAGCTCGCCTTCGGTGAGCAGCATGCCGCCCTCATAGCGGCGCTCCAGCACGGCCTGCTTGACGTACGCGTAGACGCGCTCGGCGGCGGGCGGGGCTTTGGTGGGGGTGGCGGGAGCGGCAGGGGTGGAGCCGGTGGCGTTCGGGGTGCGTGAGGTGTCCGGGGCAGACGTGACCGGAGCGGCGGCTGATGGCATGCGCACAGCATAGATACAACACGTATGCGTCGAGCAGGGCGGTCCAGGATGCGGACGGACGCAGAGCGGATGCGGACAGGCGCAGGGGAGATGCGGACGGGTGCGGGACGGGGGCGCGCGGGCCGATGGGGGGCGCACACGCCGGGCGCCCGCCCGGACCGCACCCCGTACGCGCTCCGAGCCCGGCGGCCGGTGGACGGCGAGCTGCGGGCCTTGGACCGCGGACCCGCCTCCGGAGACGCCCTCCACCCAGCAGGCGGTAGACACTGTCTACTCCCTGCTGGTAGACAGTGTCTATGCACAAGTCGAGCGGGGCGGCCGAGCCGCCGCAGGAAGACGGCGGCCTCCGGGACCGGCTGGTCGCCGTCGGGGCCGAACTGGTCGCGTCCGAGGGGGCGCAGGCGCTGACACTGCGGGCGATCGCCCGCGGCGCCGGCGTCTCGCACGGGGCACCGCGCCGCTACTTCCCCACGCACCTCTCCCTGCTGTCGGCCATCGCGCGGCGGGGATTCGACGAGCTGGCGGACCACCTGGCCGCGAGGACCGCGGAGGCGGACAGTCAGGCCGACCCGCGCACCCAACTCCACACCCTCGCCCGGACGTACCTCGACTTCGCCCGCACCCACCCCGGCATGTACGAGCTGATGTTCCGCCACGACCTGCTGGAAAGCGGCCACCTGGGCCTGCGCGAGACGAGCCTGCCGCTGTTCGGGACCCTCGTCGGCCTCGTCACCCGGGTACGGCCCCGCCCGGCCGCCGACCCGCCGGCCGTCGCGGGCGCCCTGTGGGCGAACCTGCATGGCATCGCCCAGCTGTGGGGCTGGGGCAGCCTCCAGCTCGCGACGGGCGCCGACGACGTCGAGCCGCTGCTGCGTGCCGCACTCGACGCGCACCTGGGCCCGGCCCCACGGTGACCTCCGGCCGCCTCCGGCATCTCACGCTCGTCAGCAGCATCACCGGGGCCGTGATCGTCGCCCTGGACGGCACCGTACTGACCGTCGTGCAGCCCACCGTTCAGCGGGACCTGGGCGCATCGTTCGTACAGGTCCAATGGGCGGGGACCGGATATCTGATCGCCGTGGCCGGTCTTCTCGTCTTCGCGGGACGCCTGGGCGACCGGTACGGCCACCGGCGGGTGTTCGCCGCGGGGGTGCTCGGCTTCGCCGCCACGTCGGCGGGCATCGGTCTGGCCACCGGCATCGGCTGGGTCATCGGCCTGCGCGTCGCCCAAGGGGTGTTCGGCGCGCTGCTGCAACCGGCCACGCTGGGGATGCTGCGCGCCGTCTATCCGCCCGACCGGCTCGGTACACCCATCGCGATACGGACGAGCGCCATCGGACTGGCAGCCGCGGCCGGGCCGGTCGTCGGGGGCGCGCTCGCCGCCCACCTGGGGTGGCGGGCCGTCTTCTTCCTCAACGTCGTGCCCGCGCTGGCCGCGTGTGCGCTGGTCCTCGCCGTACGGATGCCCGCGACGCAGGACCGGGCCTCGTCCGCCGACGTACAGGCCGTACGGCTCGACCTGCCCGGTGCCTGCCTGCTCGCCGTGGCTCTGGGCGGCCTGGTCCACACCCTCGTCGGGCTGCCCGGGACCGGCTGGACTCCGGCCGCCGCGCTGGGCCCGACCGCCGCCCTCGTGGCCGGCGCGGCCTTCGTACGGCACGAGCGGCGCACCGCCGACCCGCTGATCCCGCCGGGCGTGCTCCGCGCCCCGGGCGTCGGCCCTGCGCTCGGCATCCTGGTCACCGCGTCGGCGGCCATGTTCGGCGCCCTGTTTCTCTGCACGTACTACCTCCAGGACGTCCTCGGTCTGGACCCGTTCCGCGCAGGCCTGGAGACGCTGCCGCTGGCCGTGACGATGGTGCTGGGCGCCCCGGCCTCGGCCGTACTGATGCGGCGGCTGGGCACCCGGCGTACGACGGTGTACGGGACGGCGCTGGTCGCGGGCGGCGTGCTGCTGATGTCCCGGCTCGGCCAGGCGTCGGGCACCGTGGCCGTCGGCAGCTGCTTCCTCCTGCTGGGCGCCGGGTTCGGCACGGTGATGGTCACCGGTACGGCCGCTGTCGTACGCCAGGCGTCCGCGCACACCGCCGGGGTGGCCGGCGGCCTCCAGCAGACGGCGATGAACATCGGGCCGACGCTCGGGGTGGCCGCGGCGACCATGCTGATGGCGGCGTTCGCCGGGCCGGGGGACGGGGGTGCGCCGGGCGCCGGGCCGGATGCGGGCGGTGGTGTGGACGGCCATGCCTTCGTCTCCGCCATGACTCCCACGCTGACGGCCCTCGCGGGGGTGGCGGCCGTCGGCGTGGGGCTGGCAGCCTTCCGGCTGCCGGGGCGCGCAGGTGCGGCGGGGAGCGCGGGGGCGGCGGGGAGCGCGGGGGCGGCTGCGGCGGGAAGCGCCGGTGCGGCTGCGGCGGAGAGCGCGGGGGCGGCGCCCACCGCACCGCCCCGGCAGCCGACGCCCTGACGGCAGCCCCCTCCCCCTCTCTCAGGCCGCGTTCTGCTCCGCGAGCCAGCCGCGGTACCAGTCGACGGTCGCGCCGATCCCTCCGCGCAGCGGCATCGGCGCCATGCCGAAACGCTTCTCGAAGGCGTCCGAGACCATCGTCTGCCCCTCGGTGTGCTGGTAGAACAGCTCGGCGTACTCCGCCATGAACGACTCGTCGAACGGCCCCCAGGCGCGCGGCTCCGCCAGCACCTCCGTCTCGAACGGCACCCCGGCACACTCCCGGACCAGGGCCAGCGCCTCGCGCACGGTCGGCGCGGGGGCCGACGGCAGGTGCCAGGCCCGCCCGTACTCGTCCGGCTCCTGGCCGAGGCGGGCCAGGCCGCGGGCCACGTCACCTATGTACGTGAAGCTGTGCGGCAGGTCCAGGTCGCCGAAGGCCACGACCGTGCCGCCGTTCAGGGCTGCCGGGAAGGTCGCCGCGCCCAGGGTCGAGTTGAGGACGCGCGGCCCGTAGAAGTCGGCCGCGCGGGCCAGCACCACCGGCAGCCGACCCGCTTCGTGGGCCGCCAGGTACGCCTCGTCCAGCTGCGCCCGCATCCGGCCCTTACGGGAGGTCGCCCGCCACGGGGAGTCCTCGGTCAGCGGCTCGCCGCCGGACGGCCCGTACGGATACACCGTGTCCATCACCACCAGGCGGGCTCCCGCCGCGGCCGTGGCGTCCACGATCACCTTCTGGAGCCTGGGCATCACCTCGACCTGGAGCTCGTAGGCGACGTTGACGCAGTGGTAGACGACATCGGCCCCCCGCACCGCCTCCCGTGCGGCGTCCGGCGAGCCGAGGTCGGCGGCGACGGCCTCGGCGCCGGGCACCGTCGACCGGCCCGACCGGTCGACGGCCCGTACGCGGAGCCCTTGCCGCACGAGGATGTGGGCCAGCGTGGTGCCGGCCGGGCCGGTGCCGAGGATGACGTGCAGCGGGCGGGACGGCTTGGCAGCGGACATGTGCGAAACCCCAGTCTTCGAAGGAACACGGCAGCGGACGTACTCGGCAGCGCGGGACGCCGGACCACGGCACCCCTCGCTAGCACTCATCACTATAGCTATAACCTCTAACCGAAACTACAGGCGATACCCTCTCCGTACGAAACCGCGGCTAAAACCGCCGGGAACGACCCCCGGGAGACTCCCCCGTCGAGCCTCCACCGGGACAACACGTTTCCCGCCGCCGCCCTTCCCGCCCCGATGGAGCCGCCCCATGCCGCCGTCCACACCCGCCGCCGCGCAGACCCCACGCCAGCGCTACCGGGCCCAGGTCCAACAGGAGATCAAGCAGGCCGCACTGGCACAGATCGCCGCCGGCGGCATCGAAGCGCTCAGCATCAACGCCATCGCCAAGACCCTCGGCATGTCGGGCCCGGCCCTCTACAAGTACTTCCGCAACCGTGACGACCTGCTCACGGCGCTCATCACGGACGGCTACGACGACGCCGCCGAAGCCATCCGTACGGCGGGCCGCCAGGCCGCCGACCGGTCACCCCGCGACCGGCTGCTGGCCCTCGCCCACGCCTACCGCGACTGGGCCCTCGCCCAGCCGCACCGCTACCTGCTCCTCTCGGGCACGCCCGCCATGACGTACGAGGCGCCCGCCCACACCACGGACAGCGCCCGCGCGGTGATGGGACCGTTCCTGGCGGTCCTCGCCGAAGGCCGGCCGTGGCCCGCCGCCGAGGCCCTGTACGACCAGGTCCGCGCCTGGGCCGAGGACACCCCCGCGGTCACCGAATGGGCCGCCGCCCACGCCCCCGGCGCCGACCCGGTCCCCGTCCTCGCCGCCCACGTGCTCGTCTGGTCCCGTATGCACGGTGTCGTCAACCTCGAAGTCCACGGCAGCTTCGCGGGCATGGGCCACGACCCGGCCACCCTCCTCACCGTCGAAATCGGCGCCCTGGCCGACGCGCTGGGGCTCGCCGCCGACGCCTGAGCCCGGGTCCGGGCCTCGGGTGCGGATCTCCGGCGAGCGGACACGGCCCGGCGGTGTGCCCGCATACGTCGGGCCGCCGCTTCAGCGGTGCCCGCGGAACTGCCGACAGCAGCGCGCGGTGACTGAAAAGCGGAACCCCCGCGGCACGCCCCGCAGCCGCGGTCAAGGCCATACTGCCGAGATGGGCACCCACTCACGGGACGACGGGTCCAGTACCGAAGGCGCCGCGGCAAACCTGGACGAGCGTGAACGTGCCGTCGACGAACGGGAGCGGCTGTCCGACGCGCGGGAGGCCGCCGCCGACGCGCGCGAAGCGGACGCGGACGCGCGCGAAGCGGACGCGGATGCCCGCGAAGCGAACGCCAACTCACGCGAAGCGGACGCGGACGCCCGCGAAGGCCGTCTGGCCTCCTGGGAAAGGCAACTCGACGAGCAGGCCCGCGCGGCGGGGCGGCCGGCCGTCAGCCGGCGGGAGCGCTCCTACGAGCACATCGAGCGCTCCCGCCACCTGCTGATATCCGCCCACGACCGGCTGCAGCGCAGCGAAGCGGCGCTGCGCCGTGCGGACGCGCGCGATGCGCGGGAGCAGGACGCCATCGCCCGCGAGGCGGCTGTCACGGAGGCCCAGCAGGCGGCCGAAGGACCGGCGCGGCAACAGGCCCTGGAGGAGCGGGAGCGCCAACTGCACAACCTGGCGGTCACCGCGACGCTCGCGCTGGCCGACGCGCAGGACATCCTCGCCCGCGAGCACGAACAGCACGGCCGCCGGGAGCAGGCCGCCCAGTACCGTCGCAGCGCCCAGGAGTCCCGCCGCGCGGCGGTCAGCCTCCGCGCCGACATCTCACCGGCCGACGGCGAAGCCCCCGCCTGACCAGCCGACCACACACGCGGAAGGGCCCCGGCGAAGCACATCGCCGGGGCCCTTTCGCGTACAGGGCGCGCCCCTATCGCGCGGCACCCTTCTTGCAGGCGGGCTTCACGTGCTTGTCCTTGACGTGAATCCCCTCAAGCTGCTGCCTGCACCGGTCGAGCGAGGTCGCCGACCCCTCACCGTCCTCGGCGGTCGAGCACGCGTTGGCGGCCTTGCCGCCGACGGGCACGTTGTAGCCCGCGTGCCGCAGGTACTGCTGGCAGTCCCACGACATCGCCTGCGCCGGGCTCGCCGCGACCAGCGGAAACGCCCCCGCCACGACGACACCACTCGCGGCCACCGCTGCCCGCTGGACCCACTTGCTGCGCATCTCACGTTCCTTTCCACGCTCGGCTGTGCCGGGCCCGCCTGCCCACGATCGCAACGCGTCATGCCCGGTGCGCCGACGCGAGTCCGACCGGGCTCGCCATCTCGCCTCAGCAGCGCGCGGCCCGTGCGCCGCCTTAGGTTGCGAAGGCACGACGCCACCCAGCCTGCGTGCTGCCCGCTCGCGGATCGCGCCCACACGGGTACCCGAGATGCCGGCCGACCGCGACGATGCTCGCCGCGGTCACCGGTGGCTGAGTGGCGCTGGGAGTACGACCCCACCGCGGACCACGTCATCGGCGGTATCGACGGCTTGGCGTTCACCGCCACGATCTGCGTGCACGTCCTTCAGCGCACCGTGTCGCCCTACTGATGCCGCCCGGTGAGCAGCGCTGCGCGTATCCGCCCGTCGACCACGGCGGACCGGAACGCCAGCCACTCGCGGTCGCCGAACAGCAAGGTGCGTCCGGAGGGGTTCTTGGAGTCGCGGACGGCCACGACGGCGGGGACGTTGGTGGCCACCTCGACGCACTCGCCTCCGCCCGGGCTGCTGTAGCTGGACTTGGCGAACTGAAATTCGCTCACAGGTCAGAGCTCCTTGCGGATTGTGTCGATCAGAGCGACCGAGTCGCGTGGGGCCAGGCTCAGCCTGGCGGTCCGGTCGAAGAACGCCGCGTAAGTGGCACTGTCGTCCGCGTTCTCCACCCAGACGGTAGAGGCGATGCCGTCGACGTGTACGACGTCCACCGCCTCGGTCTCGGCGAACGAGACGATATTGAACGGGCCCGTGATGCACGGGTGACCGCCTGCCCGGTACGGCAGAACTTGCAGCCTTACGTTGGGCAACCCGGCCAGGTCCGTCAGGTGCTCCAACTGTTTGCGCATGACCTCGGCGCCGCCCACCAATTGCCGGAGTGCGGCTTCCCAGACCACGGCGTACATCTGGAGGGGCTGCTCTCCACCGAGCCTCGCCTGCCTGCGCATCCTGACTTCGACGACGTGCTCGATCTCATCCGGGTCCTGCCACGCCCCGTAACTCACCTCAAGCGCCCGGGCGTACGCACGGGTCTGGCACAGCCCGGGAACCAGCGACAACTGCCAGTTCCGTACCCGGTTCGCCACGTCTTCCAAAGCGACGTATTCGGTCAGCGACCCCGCATTCGGCGAGTGGTGCCACCACCCTTTCGCCTTACGCCTCTCGCGGTCCAGCTTCGCCAAGCTCAGCAGACGCCCCAACGTGGCCGCGTCGTCCGTCTCGTAGAGATGACACAGCGCACGGATGTCCGGGTCCCGCATCGGAACCAACCCGCGCTCCATCTTCGCCACCTTCGGGACCGAAGCGGTCAACGCCTCCGCCGCATGGGTCTGGCGCAGGCCCCGTGCCTCACGCATACGCAGCAGTTCGCCGCCCAGTCTGCGTCCCAGCACCGTCGAAACCGAAGTACCGCGTTCGGGTCGGTCACCCGCCATCTCCCGCCCCTTCCCGTCGAGTTGACCAAGCTATCGCGAGTAGAAATTTCTGCGCGTGCTACTTGCCTCATTACGCACAGCAACACTACCGTCTGTGTCGACTCGCTCGCACAGCGAGAACGTTGGCACCCCGACGGAGGCGATCGCCATGCCCGTTCCCCAACTCACCCACGAAGACAAGCTCGACTACACCCCCACCGCGCGCAGCGTCTCCCTCGCCCGGCGGCGAACGGCGCGGCTGGTGGCGGAGTGGGGGCGGGCGGACCGGGCCGGGGATGTGGCGCTGATCGTCTCGGAGTTGGCGACCAACGCCCTGCTGCACGGGTCGCTGCGGGGGCGGTTGTTCCGGGTGCGGCTGGTGATGAGCGCGACGGTGGTGCGGATCGAGGTGAGTGACCCGCGCGGTGAGCGCATGCCGCGGAAGAGGCGTGGGGTGGGCTCCACCTCGGGCTACGGGCTCGTGCTCGTGGGCGGGCTGGCCGACCGGTGGGGGACCGAGCCGCGGACGGTCGGAAAGACCGTGTGGGCGGAGATGGAGCTCCGCGACCGCTCCGCTACGCGGCCATGTGCCCCTGGGCGATCAGGCGGTTGACGACCTTCATGTGCGCGGGGGCGCAGCGTTCGCGCGCCTCGTGGCGGTCGAACCACGCGTACTCGGCGATCTCGCGGCCGGGGGCGGGGGCGATGTCCTGCGGGCCGCCGGTGAAGCAGGTCATGTGGAGGCGGCGGCCGGCGTTCACGCCGTGAGCCGTGGCGTGGATGACGAAGGCCTCGGTGAGGTCGGAAGCCGCAACGCTCAGGCCCAGTTCTTCCGAGAGTTCGCGGGAGAGCGCCTCGGGGGCGGTCTCGCCCGGTTCGTACTTGCCGCCGGGCAGGTAGAACGTGTCGTTACCGCGCGTACGGACGCTGAGCAGACGGCCGTCCCGTACGTGCAGCCAGCCGACGGAACGGAGGGGCGCCGGGCGGTCGAGGGCGACCAGGGTCTCGCCGGTGGCCTCGTCGGTGCGGCGGGAGTGTTCCGTGAAGCCGAGGTGGGTGCAGAAGGCGCGGGCAGCCGTGTTCACGCCTGGAACTTCCAGCGTGAGCGCGCCGTGCAGCGACGCGGCATGTTCCACGAGTTGGGTGCCGATACCGCGGCGCTGCGCCCCGGGGGCGACGTACAGGCCGCCGATCTCGGAGCCGAGCAGGACGAGGAGGCCGACGACACCGTTGCGCCCGTCCACCGCGACCCAGGTGTCCGCCCGGGACGACTGCCGTACGGCGCGGGGCCACAGGCCGGTGACGGCCGGCTCGTCCGCGGGGCGGCAGGGGCGGATGGTCATCGGGGTGCTCATCCGGCAGACGGTAGGCAGGAAGGGCGGAGCGGGCAACTCCATTTCGGCCGGGACGGCCCCGCCGGCGGCCCCGGCCGACGGCCCGCTGCCGCCCCGGCCGGCGGCCCGCTGCCGCCCCGCCCCCGCCCGACGGCCCCGTCCCGGCCGCCGGGATCTGCCGAAGGATGTATCGGGTGTCCGACTTAAGGCTGACGTGAGTCTGTACCTGGCGCGTACGAGATCGGCGATTTCCCGTGACGTAATGGAAGGGAGGGGCCGACAGGCAGGCTCCGCACCGTACGCAAGGGGAGACCACCATGCAGTCCAGGACGAACGCCGGCCGACGTGCTCGGACCACCGTCATGGTCGCGCTGCTCGTGGCCGCGCTGTGGGGCGGTATCGCGCTGACGAAGGGCGCGGCACAGGCCGACCACTCCGCGCCGGGCGGGCCCGTGGGGCACTTCAGCCGCGCCGTGGACATCATCCGGGGCTGAGAGCGGGCACCGAAGACACCGCAGGGCGGGCCCGGGACGACCTCGTCGGTCGTCCCGGGCCCGCCCGCGTGTGGTGCCCGAAAGGTTACGCCCAGGTGATCAGTCGCTTGGGGTGTTCCAGGATCGCCGCGATGTCCGCGAGGACCTTGGAGCCCAGTTCGCCGTCGACCAGACGGTGGTCGAAGGACAGCGCCAGCGTCGTGACCTGGCGGGGCTTGACCTTGCCCTTGTGGACCCAGGGCTGGAGCTTGACCGCGCCGAAGGCGAGGATCGCCGACTCCCCGGGGTTCAGGATGGGGGTGCCGGTGTCGACGCCGAAGACGCCCACGTTGGTGATGGTGACGGTGCCGCCCGCCATGTCGCCGGGCGCCGTCTTGCCCTCACGGGCCGTGGCGACCAGCTCGCCGAGCGCGGCGGACAGCTGCGGCAGCGTCTTGGCCTGGGCGTCCTTGATGTTCGGCACGATCAGACCGCGGGGGGTGGCCGCCGCGATGCCCAGGTTCACGTAGTCCTTGCGGACGATCTCCTGGTTCTCCTCGTCCCAGGCCGCGTTCACCTCGGGGTTGCGCCTGATGGCGACCAGCAGCGCCTTGGCGACGAGCAGGAGCGGGTTGACGCGCAGGCCCGCCATGTCGGGGTCCTGCTTCAGCTCCTGGACGAGCTTCATCGTGCGGGTCACGTCGACGGTCACGAACTCCGTCACGTGCGGCGCGGTGAAGGCGCTGTTGACCATCGCCTGCGCGGTGGCCTTGCGTACGCCCTTGATCGGGATACGGGTCTCCCGGGCGCGGACGGCCTCGGAGCCGCCGGTGGCCACGTCGGCGGACGGCTGCGGGGCCGGAGCCGGTGCCTCGGCGGCGGGCGCGGGCGCGGCGGCGGCGTGCACGTCCTCGCGGGTGATCACACCGTCCGGGCCGGTCGGGGTGACCGTGGCCAGGTCGATGCCGAGGTCCTTGGCCAGCTTGCGGACCGGCGGCTTGGCCAGCGGCCGCCCGGCTGCGGGGACGGCAGCCGGGGCGGCCGGGGCGGCCGGAGCCGGGGCCGGAGCCGCGTGCCCGTTCAGCTCCGCCTGGACCGCCGCGGCGGCCGGCTCCTGCGCCGGTACGCCCGCCTGCGGCTTGCGCGCCCGCCGCTTGGTGGACGAGGGCGCCGCGCCGTAACCGACGAGGACGGCCTGCCGGCCCTGCGGCTCGGCTTCCTCCTCGGCGGCGGGTGCGGCCTCGGCCGCCGCGGGGGCCTCGGCCGGGCCCGCGCCCGGGTCGGTGTCCACCGCGATGATCGAGGTGCCCACGTCGACGGTGGCGCCCTCCTCGAAGTGCACCGCGTGCACCACGCCCTCGAACGGGCTGGGCAGCTCCACGGCGGCCTTGGCGGTCTCCACCTCGCAGATGACCTGCCCGTCGGTGACGGTGTCACCCGGCTGTACGTACCACTTGAGGATCTCGGCCTCGGTGAGCCCCTCGCCCACGTCGGGCATCTTGAACTCGCGGAAGCGCTGCTCGGTTGCAGTCATGGTCACTACTCCTCAAGCCCTTCAGTACGCCAGCGCGCGGTCGACCGCGTCGAGCACCCGGTCGAGACCCGGCAGGTATTCGTCCTCCAGCCTGGACGGCGGGTACGGCGCGTGGAAACCGCCCACCCGCAGCACCGGTGCCTCCAGGTGGTAGAAGCACCGCTCCGTGATGCGGGCGGCGATCTCCGAGCCCGTACCGAGGAAGACCGGTGCCTCGTGGACGACGACCAGCCGCCGGGTCTTCTCGACCGAGGCCTGCACCGCGTCGAAGTCGATCGGCGAGATCGTGCGCAGGTCCAGCACCTCGACCGACTTGCCCTCCTCGGCCGCGACCTTGGCCGCGTCCAGACAGACCTTGACGGTCGGGCCGTACGCGGCGAGCGTCAGGTCCGTACCGGGCTGCGCCACCCGCGCCTTGTGCAGCTGGTCGGGGATCGCCTCGGTGTCCAGGCGGCCCTTGTCGTGGTAGCGGCGCTTGGGCTCGAAGTAGATGACCGGGTCGTCGCTCTCGATGGCCTGGCGCATCATCCAGTAGGCGTCCGAGGCGTTCGAGGGGGACACGCACTTGAGGCCCGCGACGTGCGCGAAGAGGGCCTCGGGCGACTCCGAGTGGTGCTCGACCGCGCCGATGCCGCCGCCGTAGGGGATGCGGATGACGACCGGCACCTTGACCTTGCCGAGCGCACGGGCGTGCATCTTGGCGAGCTGGGTGACGATCTGGTCGTACGCGGGGAAGACGAAACCGTCGAACTGGATCTCCACGACGGGCCGGTAGCCGCGCAGCGCCATGCCGATGGCGGTGCCGACGATGCCGGACTCGGCGAGCGGGGTGTCGATCACCCGCTCCTCGCCGAAGTCCTTCTGCAGGCCGTCGGTGACGCGGAAGACGCCGCCGAGCTTGCCGACGTCCTCGCCCATGACCAGGACCTTGGAGTCGGCCTCCATGGAGGCGCGCAGCGATTCGTTGATCGCCTTGGACAGCGTGATCTTCTCGAAGACGGTCATGGTCAGTTCTCCTCCGCGTCCATGAACGACGCCTGATACGCGGCGAACTGCGCGCGCTCCTCGTCGACGAGCGCGTGCCCGTCGGCGTAGACGTTCTCGAAGATCGCCATCATGTCGGGGTCCGGCATCGCGCGCACCACCTCGCGCACCCGCTTGCCGAGGGCCTCGTTCTCCTCCTCGACGGAGTCCAGGTACGCCTGGTCGGCGATGCCCTCGTTCTCCAGGTAGGTGCGCAGCCGCAGGATCGGGTCCTTGGCCTCCCACGCCTCGCGCTCCTCGTCCGGGCGGTAGCGCGTCGGGTCGTCGGAGGTGGTGTGGGCGCCCATCCGGTACGTGAACGCCTCGACCAGGGTCGGGCCCTCGCCGGCGCGGGCCCGCTCCAGAGCCGCCTTGGTCACGGCCAGGCAGGCCAGGACGTCGTTGCCGTCGACCCGTACGCCGGGGAAGCCGTAGCCGCGGGCGCGCTGGTAGAGCGGGACGCGGGTCTGGCGCTCGGTCGGCTCGGAAATGGCCCACTGGTTGTTCTGGCAGAAGAACACCACGGGGGCGTTGTAGACCGCGGAGAAGGTGAAGGACTCGGCCACGTCGCCCTGGCTGGAGGCGCCGTCACCGAAGTAAGCGATGACGGCCGAGTCGGCGCCGTCCTTCTGGACACCCATCGCGTAGCCGGTCGCGTGCAGCGTCTGCGAGCCGATGACGATCGTGTACAGGTGGAAGTTGTTGCTGTTGGGGTCCCAGCCGCCGTTGTTCACGCCGCGGAACATGCCCAGCAGGTTCGTCGGGTCCACGCCGCGGCACCAGGCGACCCCGTGCTCCCGGTAGGTCGGGAAGACGTAGTCGTCGTCGCGCAGCGCGCGCCCGGAGCCGATCTGCGCGGCCTCCTGGCCCAGCAGCGAGGCCCACAGGCCCAGCTCGCCCTGGCGCTGGAGGGTGGTCGCCTCGGCGTCGAAGCGGCGCGTGAGGACCATGTCCCGGTACAGCCCGCGCAGTTCCGCGTCCGACAGGTCGATGGCGTACTCCGGGTGCTCGACGCGCTTGCCTTCCGGCGTCAGCAGCTGTACGAGCTGGTCCTGCTCGGCATCGGCCGGGGCCGCCGCCTTCGCCTTGGCGGGTGCCGCCTTTTTTGCGGTGGTGCGCTTGCCGCCACCGCGGGTGTTCTTCCGCGCGGCAGTGCTCTCCACGGTCACGTGCTGCTCCTCCGTCTGTCCGGCCCCCGGGGTCCGCCGGTGGCCGTATTGCGGCTCACCCGGTATCCGATACGGCGCACGGGGTGTGTGCGGCACGGCGCGGCCCGGGTGGAACAAGGTGCCCCGGCCACGGCCTGCCGGAAGGGGCGGTGTGCCCTACTTCCGGAGCCTAGGCGAAAGGGGCCCTGACCTGCGACTTTGCTTGGGGTTCCAAGTATTTTGCTTGGATTTCCGAGCAATGCGCCGACCAGTCGGCAATCCCCTGTTCACAGCGTTGCAGTCCGCCGGGACAACGGCACGTTATATCGGTGACCTGGAGCACGGGAAGAGTTCGTGTGTGAGACTGAGCAGGTGCGCGAAGAAGGAAAAATCACGGTATTCCTGCTCGACGACCACGAGGTCGTGCGGCGCGGCGTCCACGAGATGCTCTCCGTGGAAGCGGACATCGAGGTGGTCGGCGAGGCCGGCACGGCCGCAGATGCCCTGGTCAGGATCCCTGCGACCCGTCCCGACGTGGCCGTGCTGGACGTCCGGCTGCCGGACGGCAGCGGTGTCGAGGTCTGCCGGGAGATCCGTTCCCAGGACGAGAACATCAAATGCCTGATGCTCACGTCTTTCGCGGACGACGAGGCCCTCTTCGACGCCATCATGGCGGGCGCGTCCGGCTACGTGCTCAAGGCCATCCGGGGCAACGAGCTGCTGACCGCCGTACGGGACGTGGCGGCCGGCAGGTCGCTGCTGGACCCGGTGGCCACCGCCCGCGTACTGGAGCGGCTGCGGGACGGCAACGCCGCCCGCGGCGACGACCGGCTGGCCAACCTGACCGAGCAGGAGCGCAAGATCCTCGACCTGATCGGCGAGGGACTGACCAACCGGGTCATCGGCGAGCGGCTGCACCTCGCGGAGAAAACGATCAAGAATTACGTCTCCAGCCTGCTGTCGAAGCTGGGCATGGAACGCCGCTCGCAGGCGGCCGCGTACGTGGCGCGGATGCAGGCGGAGCGGCACTGACGGAGGCCGGGCGCCTTTCCGGGAACCTCGCGTAACGGAAAGTGCGCGGCTCCCTTTCCTGGGTGATGATTCAAGAAAGGTAAAAACTTCGTACCCGTCAGTACGTTTCTGACCTCGCCAAACACCCACGTAGGGAAAAACCCCGCACGATTCAGGACCAACGTCCCGTTTCCACGAGGGCTGGTGCCCCTACTTTCGCGGGCACCGGCACGGCAGGGTGTATCCATGCCCACCGACGATCTACACGCCATAGAGCTGCTGAACCGCGTCCCCTACGGACGGGTGTCGGCCAGCCAGCGGGCACTGCCCTTCACCGCCGTCACGCGACACGTCGTGACCGACGGCCGCCTCCTGCTCCGGCTGCATCGCGGCTACGGCTACCACCGCGCCCTGGACGGGAACGTCGTCGCCTACGAGGCCGACAACGTCAACTCCGGCGCCAACGACACCTGGTCCGTCCAGTTCACCGGCACCGCCCGCGTCATCGTCCCGGACACCACCGTCTACGAGCTGTTCGGCCCGACCCCCCGGCTGGCCGACGGCGAGCCCTTCGACCCGGTTTTCCTCCGCATAGAACCGGAGTTTGTCAAGGTCCACTACCTCTGCGATGTCCCTGTGTTCCGTTACGCCCACTCAGCGTGACGCAGTGATCTAACATCTGGCGCGTGCTGCGCTCATCCGATGTCCGGGCGATGACCACGCCCGACGGACCCACCCTCGGCTCCCTGCTGCGCCGTTACGGCGCCGGGGAGCCGTTGGCGTGCCGGCCGGTCGCCGAGGGGCTGCTCAACCGCGGCTACCGCCTCGCCACCACACACGGCCGCTACTTCCTCAAGCACCACCTCGACGGCGACCAGGCCGCCATCGCCCGCCAGCACCGCGCCACGCGCCGCCTGGGCGCGCTCGGCCTGCCGGTCGCCCCGCCGCTCGCCGACGCGGACGGCCGTACCGTCACCGTCCTCGGCGGCCGCTGCTACGCCCTGCACCCGTGGGTCGAGGGCCGGCACCGCGACGGCGCCGCCCTCACCCGCCTCCAGTCCTGCCGCCTGGGCGCCCTGCTGGGGCGGGTGCACACCGCGCTGGAGCAGGTCATAACGGGCGACCCGGCGGGCCCGGGACCCCCGTACGAGCACGCGGGCGCCGATCCCGCGCGGACCTTCGAGATGATCGACGAACTGCTCGCGCTCGCCCGCCGGTCCCGGCCGCGCAGCAGCTTCGACGAACTGGCCGAACACCGGCTGCTGGAGCGCCGGTCCCTGCTCGAACGGGAGGCCCACCGGCGGCCCGGGGCGGCGCAGGTGCCGGCCACCGGCTGGGTGCACGGCGACTTCCACCCGCTCAACCTGCTCTACCGGGGCGCCGAACCCGCCGCCATCGTCGACTGGGACCGGCTGGGTGTACACCCCCGCGCCGAAGAGGCCGTACGGGCCGCCGCGATCTTCTTCGTACAGCCGGCGGGCACCCTGGACCTGCCGAAGGTACGGGCCTACGCGGCCGCCTACCGCCGCGCCTCCGGGGCCGGCGCGGCGGAACTGGCCGCCGCCGTGCACCGGGTGTGGTGGGAGCGCCTCAACGACTTCTGGATGCTCGACTGGCGCTACCGGATGGGCGACCGGCGCGCCGATCCGCAGTTCCCGGCCTCGGCGGCACTGGCCGTCTGGTGGACGCGGGAGTACGCGGCGGTGCGGGGCGCGTTCACGGAGTGAACGCTTCCACCAGGAGGGCGGCAGGGGGCCGGAAACGCCGCGACGGGCGGCCGGTGGTCCGGCCGCCCGTCGGATCAGGCGCCAAGCGGTGCGGTTGTGGTGCGGGGCGGCGCGGTCAGTCGACCAGGTCGCCGTTCGCGCCGGTGCCGGCCGGACCGCTGCCGGCGGTGGTCCCCGCGTTCGTGCTGCCGCTGCTGGTGTTGCCGTTCGACGTGTTGCCGCCGGAGTCACCGTTGCCGCCGTCGCTGCCGGTGCTCGTGTTGCCGCCGTTCGACGTGCCGTTGGTCGGCTTGGTGGGCGGCGGGGTCGACGGGTTCTTGGTCGTCGGCGGCGGGGTGGTGGGCGGCTTGGAGGTGCGCGGCGTGCTCGGGTAGCGCGTCGACGGCCGGTTCCACGTACCGCTGTTGCCGCCCGTGCTGCCGGGCTGCGAGTACGAGGGCGACGCCTCGTCGGACGGCGACTCGGACGGCTCGTCCTCGGAGCTCTGGGAGGCCGACGGGCTCTTGGTCGGCGTCGGGTCCTTCTTCCCGTCACCGCCCGCGCTCTGCAGCGCGATGGCCACGCCGACCGCAATGGCGATCACCGCGAGCGCCGCGATCAGCCAGATCTTGCCCCGGCTGCTCTTTGCGGGCCGGTGCCCGCCCTCGTAGCCGCCGTCCCCGTCCCGCATACCGGGGGGCAGGATCGGCTGCGCCGTGGTGTGCCCCTGGTCCGGGTGCGGCAGGGCGGTGGTGGCGGCGGCGGAGCCCATGGCCGGGGTGTGGCCGCCCTGGTGCACGGCGACCGGGCCGGTGTTCCACGTACCGGTGTGGCCGCCCTGCTCGTGGAGCATCTGCAGGGCGTACTGGACCAGCCCGCGCATCTCCTCCGCAGTCTGGAAGCGGTCGTCCGGGTCCTTGGCGAGCGAGCGCATCACCAGGCCGTCCAGCTCCGGCGGCACCGCCCCGGCGACGTCCGAGGGCGGCACCGGCATGTCCTGGACGTGCTGGTAGACGACGGAGAGCGGCGTCTCACCGGTGAACGGGGGGCGCAGGGCCAGCAGTTCGTACAGCAGGCAGCCGGTCGCGTACAGGTCGGAGCGGGTGTCCACGGTCTTGCCGAGGGCCTGCTCGGGCGACAGGTACTGCGGCGTGCCCATGACCATGCCGGTCTGCGTCATCGTCGACTGCGCGCCGTGCAGCGCACGGGCGATGCCGAAGTCCATCACCTTGACCGCGCCGCCATGCGTGATGATCACGTTCGCGGGCTTGATGTCGCGGTGCACGATGCCGTGCTGATGGCTGTAGGCCAGCGCCTCCAGCACCCCGGAGACGATGATCAGTGCCTGGTCCGGCGGCGGGGCGTCCGCGTTCAGCAGCAGGTCGCGGATGGTGCGGCCCTCGACCAGCTCCATGACGATGTACGGCACGGTGCTGCCGCCGACGTAGTCCTCGCCGGAGTCGTACACCGCCACCACCGCGTGGTGGTTCAGGCCCGCGACGGACTGCGCCTCACGGGTGAAGCGGGCCTTGGAGACCGGGTCCTCCGCGAGGTCGGCGCGCAGCAGCTTGACGGCGACGGTGCGACCGAGACGCACATCCTCGGCGGCGAACACCTCCGCCATGCCGCCACGGCCGAGCCGGTGCGTGAGCCGGTAGCGGCCGTCGCCCACCAAACCGCCATTGCCCCACATCTCCGGTGCATCGGGGAGATTTGCATCAGGAGAGTTGGAGCCGGTGGCATCAGGATCGGACGGGCCCTGGGGGCTCTGCGTCGGTGCCATCGGTCCTCGCCGTCGTATCGATCCGCATCACAGCGGTAAGGTCTCGGTCTTCGCTAGAGCACGCTACAGGCTCCGCGGCACACGCCGGTCCCGTGATGGACCGGTCATCACACCTTCCACAGCCCCATTGTCGCAAGTTGACCCGGGGTAATCAGAGGCCGAGCGGCGCTGTGCAGGCTTCAGGACCGTAATGGGATCTTGCGCATCTGGTCACGGAACGGGCACACGGCTTGACGTGTCCGGGCCCTGGGGCAAACTGGGCTGCGATTCGGACGGGATCTCGGCACAACCCATACTGATCTCGGCACGTCCGCAGCCGCGCGTGCCGCGGGCCCGCGACGTTGAGTAACGTCTGTACACGTCAACACGTCATGTGTCGCCGCACGGACGGGCCCGGCACACAGCCACGAGGCGCGGCGCGCCGCGACACGTGCGCAGGAACAGCGCGCCAAGGGGGAAGCGGAACCATGAGCCAGGACGGCGCTCAGGGCCAATTCGAGGGCCGTTCGGTCGGCGGGGGACGCTACCGGCTCCGTGACCTGCTGGGCGCCGGCGGCATGGCGTCCGTACACCTCGCGTACGACAGCGTGCTGGACCGCGAGGTCGCCATCAAGACCCTGCACACCGAGCTGGGACGCGAGCAGGCCTTCCGCGAACGCTTCCGCCGCGAGGCGCAGTCCGTGGCCAAACTCACGCACACCAACATCGTCTCGGTGTTCGACACCGGCGAGGACGACCTCGACGGCAGCATGGTGCCGTACATCGTCATGGAGTACGTGACGGGCCGGCCGCTCCGCTCCGACCTGGACAGCGACATCGCCCGGCACGGCGCGATGCCCACCGACAAGGCGCTGAAGATCACCGCCGACGTGCTGGCCGCCCTGGAGGTCAGCCACGAGATGGGCCTGGTCCACCGGGACATCAAGCCCGGCAACGTCATGCTCAACAAGCGCGGCGTCGTCAAGGTCATGGACTTCGGCATCGCCCGCGCCATGCAGTCCGGCGTCACCTCGATGACGCAGACCGGCATGGTCGTCGGCACTCCCCAGTACCTCTCCCCCGAGCAGGCGCTGGGCCGCGGCGTGGACGCCCGCTCCGACCTGTACTCGGTCGGCATCATGCTCTTCGAGCTGCTGACCGGACAGCTGCCCTTCGACGCGGACTCGCCGCTGGCCATCGCGTACGCGCACGTCCAGGAGGAGCCGCCGGTCCCCTCCGGCATCAACCGGTCGCTGCCGCCCGCCGTCGACGCGCTGATCGCCCGCGCCCTGAAGAAGAACCCCAACGAGCGCTTCCCCACCGCCGAGGCGATGCGGGACGAGTGCCTGCGCGTCGCCGGGTCGGGCCAGCCCGGCGCGACACCGCTCATCATCAGCGAGGGCCCGCGGGCCCGTACCAGCGGCTCCTCGGTGTCCTCCGCGGTCTTCCCGGCCGCCTCGGCGAACGCCGCCGGGCCGCACACCCCCGCCCCGCCCAGCGTCCAGACGCCGTACCAGCCGACGCAGGCCGCGCCCCAGGCAGGCCCGCCGATGGGCCCCGGCCCGGCGGCGAACGGCGGACCGGGCTTCGGCCCCACCGCGCCGTCCACGCCGCCGCCGGTCAACGCCTACCAGCCGCCGGCGCCGATCCCCGCCCAGGGCCCGGCCCCCTTCAACAACAGCTTCCAGACCCCGCCGCCGTACGCGGGCCCGCCCTCGCCCGCCCCCGGCCCCACGCCCCAGCCGGTCGGCCCGCGGCCCGGCGGCAACCGCTCCGGCGGCCGGGGCAACACCCCGGTGGTCATCGTCTGCGCCATCGTCGGCGTGGTCGTCGTCACCGCGATCGCCATCGGCATCGGCCTGAGCGGGGGCGGCGACAGCCCGAACCCGCGCCCCACCCACGCGTACAGCTACTCGCCGTCCCCCTCGGTCCGGAGCGAGGACCCCACGGCCACGATCGCCACCACGCGGTGCACCGACCCGGTCCAGAGCTACAGCCAGAAGGGCAAGATCTTCCTGCCGTCCTTCTACGGCAAGAACCTGGACTCGGTGAAGAAGTGCATGGACGCGGCCGGCTGGTCGTACGACGTCTCCGAGCGCAACAACTCCCTCTACGGCAAGAACACCGTCATCGGCCAGTCGCCGATCTCCATGTGGGACCCGAAGTCGGGCGAGAAGATTCACCTGACCGTGTCGACGGGGCGCAGTTCGTAGGACCGGGGCATGAGGTAGGGCGGGGACATGAGAGAGGCCCGGCGCGCGAGGCGCGGCGGGCCCTCTTCATTGGGGTCATCGGGGGGAGTTCATTCGGGGGCGGGGTTCATCGGGGATGGGGCTCATCCGGGGATGGGGTTCATCCGGGGGTATCGGGGGTGGGGGGTAAACAAGACCTGTCCGGCCCGGGCCGGCGGCAGGTCGAAGGCCTGGAGGGCAGACGCCGGCAGATCAGAGGTACGGGCCGGAGCGGGCGCCGCCCTGGCCGGGCGCGGGCTGTTCCATGTCCTCGGCCGGCACCGCACCGGGCGGCAGCGCACGCCGCATCTGCTCCAACTGGGCGCGGGCCGCCATCTGCTGGGCGAACAGCGCGGTCTGGATACCGTGGAAAAGGCCCTCCAGCCAGCCCACCAACTGAGCCTGCGCGATGCGCAGTTCCGCGTCCGTGGGCACCGAGTCGTCGGTGAAGGGCAGCGACAGCCGCTCCAGCTCCTCGACCAGCTCGGGCGCTAGGCCGTCCTCCAGCTCCTTGACCGAGCTGGAGTGGATCTCCTTCAGCCGGACCCGGCTCGCCTCGTCCAGCGGCGCCGCCTTCACCTCTTCCAGAAGCTGCTTGATCATGCTGCCGATGCGCATGACCTTCGCGGGCTGTTCCACCATGTCCGTCACGGGAACCTCGCGGGACTCGTCGTCGCCGTCCCCGCCACCGGAGCCGGCGCTGCCGAGAGCCATTCCGTCCGGGCCGACAACCAGGACGTGCGGGCTCTCCTGCGACCGTTCGTTCATCGGCATATCCATGCCGCCATTCTCTCGTACAGCTGACTAGGAACGGTTGTGCCCTGGGAGAAAGATGATCCAACCTCCGGGTGGGGACGAGCTTTGGTGTGAGGTCCGGGGAGCGGGCGGGCGGCGGGCCCAGCGGGTCACGCGCGCCTCAGTCGCAGGGCGATGAAGGCGAGCCCGAGGCCGGTCAGGGCCATGCCCGCGCCCAGCGGCAGGACACGGTGGACTCCGTTGCCCTGGTCGGTGGCGGGGTACGGGGCCCGCGACGCGGCGGAGGCGGCCCCGGGCACGGCGCCGGGCGCGTACCGGGAGGGGCCGTGCGGCCTGGCCCCGGCGGCCGACGAGGCGGGGGCCTGGAGGGGCGGCAGCGGTACGTAGGGCCGGTGGGCGAGGCGTCCGGCCAGGTCACCCCTGCGGGAGGCGGTGGGGAGGGGCGAGGCCTTCCCGGTGGGCCGGGGCGAGGCGGCGGGGGACGCGGGCCGGGACGGGCCGCCTTGGGCGTCCTGGGCGCCTTGGGCGCCTTGAGCGCCCGCATCGGCGGAGGGGGCGTCCGGGGTGGACGTGCCGGTCTCCGACGGGGCGGCCGGGCGGGATGAACCGGTTCCGGAGCCGGGCAAGGGGCCGAGCGGGATCGGGAAGAGGGGGCCGAGCCCGGTGAGAGGGTCGGTGGGGGCCTGGTGGGGAGTGGGGGCGAGCGTGGAAGTGGGTGTGGGAGCGGGGGTGGGGGCCTCGGGGTTTGTTGTGGGGGCGGGCTGGGGGTCGCGGGCGTCGTCGTCACGGTGGTGGGCAGGGCCCGGAGGGTTGGCGATGCCGGAAACCGCTGCGGAGGCTGCTGCCGTGGAGGCCGCTGCTGCTGTCGCTGTCGCTGTCGTGTGGGGAAGGGGCAGCAGTGTGACGGCGAGCAGCAGACCGGCGGCGATGCGGATAGGGGGCCGGTGGGAGCGGCAGCGGCAGCGAGAGCGCGAGGGGGACGGGCGGGGGCAGTGATGGGGGGAGCGGTGGGCGGGTTCCGGGGCCACGAGTCCTGAAGTCACGCCCATGACCTCCCGTACCTGCGGAGTTGTCGCTTGATCTCCTCAGCGTCACATGAGGGGATATTCGCGGCATCTCGGGCATGTCGGAGGCGGTAAGGGTGCGCGGGGGGCGTATCGGGGCGCGTGGGGGCTCGTACGGCTTCGTACCGGGGCGCGCGCCGGGGCCCGTGCCGGAGTGCGAGACGGGGCGCGATCCGGGGCGCGGGCCGGGCTCGTACCCGGGCCGGGCCCCGGACCTCGTACCCGCCGCCCCCGGGTGCGGGCCGGGCTCAGACCGTCAGAACGACCTTGCCCACGTGGCCGCTCGCGTCCACGACCCGGTGTGCCTCGGGCGCCTCGGCGATCGGCAGCGTACGGTCCACGATCGCCCGGACCCGGCCGTTCTCGATCAGCGGCCAGACGTGCTCCCGTACCGCCGCGACGATCGCCGCCTTCTCGGCCAGCGGACGCCCGCGCAGCGAGGTGGCGGTGACCGCGCCCCGCTTGGTGAGCAGCGCGCCGAGGTTCAACTCGCCCTTCACCCCGCCCTGGAGGCCGATGATCGCGAGCCGCCCGTTGGTGGCCAGCGCCTTGACGTTCGGGCCGAGGTACTTGGCTCCCATGATGTCCAGGATGACGTCCGCGCCCTTGCCGTCGGTGGCCTTGCGCAGCTCCTGGACGAAGTCCTGCTCCCGGTAGTTGATGAGGATGTCGGCGCCCAGTTCGGCGCAGCGGGCCAGCTTCTCGGCGCTGCCCGCGGTGACCGCGACCCGGGCGCCGACGGCCTTGGCCAGCTGGATCGCCATGGTGCCGATGCCACTGGAGCCGCCGTGCACGAGCAGCGTCTCACCGGGCCGCAGGTGCGCGATCATGAAGACGTTGGACCAAACGGTGCACGTCACCTCGGGCAGCGCGGCCGCCGCGACCATGTCGAGGCCCTTCGGCACGGGCAGCAGCTGCCCCACGGGGACGACGACCTGCTCCGCGTACCCGCCGCCCGCCAGCAGCGCGCACACCTCGTCGCCGACCGACCAGCCGCTGACCCCGGGGCCGAGGGCCTTGACGCGGCCGGCGCACTCCAGGCCGGGGTACGGGGGCGCGCCGGACGGCGGGTCGTAGAAGCCCTGGCGCTGGAGGAGGTCGGCGCGGTTGACGGCGGTGGCCGCCACCTCGACGAGGACCTCCCCTTCGGATGGTTGCGGATCGGGCACCTCGGCCCATACGAGGGCGTCGGGGCCGCCGGGTTCGGGAATGGTGATCGCACGCATGGCCGCGAGGCTACTCGCCCGCGCGGGACTGCGTACGGAGGCGGTCCGGTGGCGGGGTCCGGAGGGGGTGGCCCTGGCCGTCGCGGGCGGGCGCGAGGGAGGGGAGAGACGGCCAGGGCGGGCGGCCGGGGCGGACGGTCAGGGCGGACGGACGGCCGGGGCGGGCGGACGGGGCGGACGGCCAGGGCAGGCGGCCGGGCCGCGGGCTACCTCTGGTCGTCGCGCCGCACCGGCGACATCGGGGACACCCCGGTCCCCGGGATCATCGGCTTCGAGCCGGGCTTGACCGGTCCGTCCACCTCTTCCGTGGCCGCCCGGACGATGGTGATCACCCGGTCGGCGGGCTGCAACGGGCTGGCCGCCGGGTCGTCGTACCCGAGCAGCCGGTGACCGCGCAGCACGGAGACGATCAGGTCCTCGGTCTCCCGTACCGACTTGCCGACCTCGGCCTTCACCACCGGACGCTCGATCAGGTCCAGGCCGCTGCCCTGCTGGATCAGGTCCTCCAGGACCGTGCCGGCGCTGGGGCTGTGCACCGACAGACCCAGCAGGCGGCCCGCGGCGCTGGCCGAGGTGATGACCATGTCGGCGCCGGACTGGCGCAGCAGCGGCGCGTTCTCCTCCTCGCGTACGGCGGCGACGATGTTGGCCTTCTTGTTGAGCTGGCGGGCGGTCAGCGAGACCAGGACGGCCGTGTCGTCGCGCTGGGTGGCGATGACGACCTGGCGGGCGCGCTGGATCTCGGCCCGTACGAGCACGTCGCTGCGGGTCGCGTCGCCGACCACGCCCGCGAAGCCCTCGGCCACCGCCGAGTCGATGACCTTGGGGCTCGGGTCGACGATGACGATGCGGTCGCGGGTCAGGCCCGTCGCGCGCAGGGTCTGGGCCGCGGACCGGCCCTTGGTGCCGAAGCCGACGATGACGGTGTGGTCGCGCAAGGCGTTTCTCCAGCGGTTCAGTTGCCACTGCTCGCGGGTGCGCTCGGTGAGGACTTCGAGAGTGGTGCCGACCAGGATGATCAGGAAGAGGACCCGGAGGGGCGTGATGAGCAGGATGTTCAGCAGCCGCGCGCCGTCCCCGTACGGGACGATGTCGCCGTAACCGGTGGTGGAGAGCGTCACGGTGGCGTAGTAGACGCAGTCGAGGAATTCGACCGAGCCGTTGGCGTTGTCGTGGTACTCGTCGCGGTCGATCCAGACGATGGCCACCGTCGCGACGAGCACGAGCAGGGCCATCAGAAGGCGGCGCGCGACCTGCCGCAGCGGCGCCACCGGGGTGCGGCGGGGCAGCACGATGCGGTGACTGGAGTCCTCGGGGACCTCACGCGCCGCGGCGTCGTGGGTGGGGAGCTTCACGCGGCGCCTCCGCCGGTCGGGTCGGTGGGGCCGGGTGGGGTGATACGGGAGGGCCGGTCCGCGGAAACGTTCGGGCGGGTGGGTGGGGCTGCCGTGGTGCCCGTGTTGGGGGCGTTGGAGGCCCTGGAGGCGCTGGGTGTGTCTGCTGCGTTGGGTGTGGCGGGCGCATTGGGGGCGACGGATGTGCTGGGTGCGGCGGACGTGCTGGGTGCGGCGGGTGCGTCGAATGCTTCGGGCGTCCAGCCCGTCACCGCGTCGGCCGAGCCGTCGGCCGTCCAGGGCAGGTCGAGGAGTTCGGCCTCGGTGCCGCGCGCCGCGCCGCCGGGCGGTACGACGGCCATCGCGTCGGCCGCCGCGATGCCGCGCAGCATGGCGGGCCCGCTGAAGCGCAGCGGCACGACCGCGCCGCCGTCGCCGTCCCACTCGTCGTCCGTACCGTCCCGGAAGGCGACCGGGACGAGCCGCGTGTCGTGCGGATGGCCGGGCACGGCGGCGGTCAGCGGCGCCCGGTATACGGGGGTACGGCGGCGCGCGGAGAGCGTGCGCAGCACAGGTTCCGCCAGGGTGAGCAGGCCCGATACGGCGGCGAGGGGGTTGCCGGGGAGCCCCACAAGGAGGCGGGCGGGGGCGGGGGCGGACGCGGACGTGGGGCCTTCGGTGCGAGTGGTGCCCTTCGGGTGCTCGGGGCCCGGGTGGTGCGGGAGGCGGGCGAGGAGCATGGGGTGACCGGGCCGTACCGCGACACCGTCCACCAGAAGCTCCGCGCCCAGCCTGCGCAACGTCGGATGCACATGATCGACGGGCCCGGACGCCGTTCCCCCGGTCGTGATCACCAGATCGGCGGTCGAGGCCGCGAGCGCGTCGTACAACGCCTCGGGGTCGTCGCCGAGATGGCGGGGCGGCCCGGCGTCCGCGCCCAGCGCGCGCAGCCAGGGCGTGATCATCGGGCCGAGCGCGTCCCGGATCAGCCCGTCGGCGGGCAGGCCGTCGTGCAGCAACTCGTCGCCCAGCACGAACACTTCGACGCGCGGACGGGCATACGCCGTCACCTCGTCATAGCCCGCCGCCGCGGCCAGACCGAGCACGGCCGGGGTCACCAGGGCGCCGGCGGGCAGGAGTTGCTCACCCCGGCGGCACTCCTGGCCGCGCGGCCGGATGTCCTGGCCCGGCGGCACGGGGGCGGGTGCGTACAGCAGTGCGCTGCCGTCGGACCGCCGGCGGACCTCGCCGTGTTCGCTGCGCAGTACGGCCGTGGCGCCGGGCGGGATGCGCGCACCCGTGGCGATCGGTACCGCATCGCCGTCGGCGACCGCTTCGGACGACTCGTGACCGGCCAGGATGCCGCGCTCGTCCGCGTCGTCTCGGCTACGGGCGGCGAGGTGCCAGGGGCCGGGACCGGCGACCGCCCAGCCGTCCATCGCGGAGGTGTCGAAGGACGGCAGGTCGGTGAGCGCGCACAGCGGCTCGGCGAGGATGCGCCCGAGCGCGGCGCTGCCGAGCGGGCAGACGACCGGGGGCAGCGGTCCGTGCGGGGCGCGAGCGGCGATGCCCCGTGCCTTGCGCCAAGGGGTCGGGGTGGGGAGATCGTGCCGGGTGCGGCGGCCGTGGTCGTGGGGGTGGTTGGGGGCGTCGGGGTGGTTGGGGCCGTCGTGAGGGGGGCTCTGGTCGCGCTCATCGTGCTGGTCGTACTGGTCGCGCTGGCCGCGCTTGCTGTACTGGCCGTGCTGGCCGTGCTGGCCCTGCTGGCCCTGCTGGCCGTGCTTGCTGTACTGGCCACGTTCGTCGTGCTGATCGTGCTCGCCGTGCCGGCCGTACGCGGAGGCTTCCGCTGCCGACGACGGGACCGCTGTGGCCGGCACCGGCGCGTCGCCGGGGCGCGCGGGAGGGGGAGTGCGGCGCGCGGGCGGGCGCTGCGCCGAACTGCCGGGCTCGGACGACGGCTCGTGCGCCTCCGGGGACGCCGCGCTACAGGTGTCCCACGGCGTGTAGGGGCCCAGGCGCGTATCGGCGTCCAGGCCCGTACCGGCCGTCGGCGCCTTCCTGCTCCCGCCGGTCTCCCGGGTCGGCTCCCGGTCGTCGAAGATCCAGGCGTAACCGTCGTCGAAGACCGGCGCGTAATGGTCCCCGGGGGCGGGCGTGCGGCCGGGAACGCCCGGGGTGGGCGTGCCGCCGGGAACGCCAGGAGTGGGCGTGCGGGAAGCGCCGTACGCGGGCGTGCGCCCCGGGACACCGGTGTCGTACCCAGAGGCGGGACCGTACCCGGACACCGGTGTCCAACGTGTACCGACATCGGAACCGGCATCGGCGTCAGCACCCCCGCCATCGACACCGCTGCCGGCACCGGCGTAGGGCGAGCGACCGTCCTCGTACGGGCCCGACGCGCGGTGGGCATCGGCGCGGCGGGTGTCGACGCGGTGGGTGTCGACGCGGTGGGTGTCGGTCCCCTGTGTGTCGGGCCGGTGCTGGTCGGGCCGGTGCTGGTCGGGCCGGTGCTGGTCGGGCCGGTGGGCATCCGAACGGTGACCCGTAGGCCGACAGGCATCGCGGCGCGGCATCTCGACGGAGCCGCCGTTGGCCAGCGCCAGCGCGTCGTCGAACTCCCCGTCCGTCATTTTTCCGGCTGCGCTTTCGGCTTGGCCTCGGGCGCGGCCTCCGGCGTGGCGTCGGCGTTCTCGGCGGACTCGGCGGCCCAGCGGTTGGCCAGCGCGGCCGCCTTCTCCGCCAGTGCGGACACGTCCCGGCCCTGCTGAGCGGCCGCGTAACCGACCAGGAAGGTCGTCAGCGGCGCCGCCGGGCGGGCCACGCCGTGCGCGGCGTCGCGCGCGAGGTCGAGGAGTGCCGCCGTGTCGACATCGAGTTCGATGCCCAGTTCGGCCTTGGCTGCGGTGATCCATTCGTCCAACACGGTTCCATGCTCCCTGATACGGGCGCGTGCCGCTTCGATGTCCTCCCAGGTGTCGCAGTCGAAGGACGCCGTGGCCGTCGGGTCGGGCACGCGGCGCAGGGTCAGCCGCCCGAGCAGCGCACGCAGCGGCAGCCCGTCGAGCGCCCCGCGTTCCGCCCGTACGGCGTCCAGCACGCGGCGCAGCGGCTCCGCCCGGTAGGCCGCGACCAGCGGCTGGTCGCGGCCCGCCGCGTCCCGGAGCAGCGCGCCGTCGGTCTCCTCCACCGCCGCGAGCAGGGCCCGTACCGTCGCGCCCGTCAGGAAGGGCAGATCGGCGGAGAGCACGAGCACGACCGGGGCCGTGGTGTGCCGCAGGCCCGCGTCCAGCGCGGCGAGCGGCCCACCGCCGGGCGGCTCTTCACGGGCGTGGACGACCGGCCGCGCGGTGGGCCGCCGCGGGCCGACGACGACGGCGGTCGCCGCGTCCGGGCAGGCGTCGAGCACCCGGTCCAGCAGCGACCGGCCGCCGACGGACAGTGCGGGCTTGTCCGCCCCGCCGAGCCGCCGGGCAGCACCCCCGGCCGGCACGATCACGTCGTACCGCCCGGCTGCACCACACGGCACGGAACCGGGTGGAGCCGAGCCGGGTGGAGCCGAAACGAGGGGAACGGAGCCAGGCGAAGCGGACCCGGGCGAAGCGGCTGCGCACGCCGCGTCGTCGGCCTCGTCGGCGCCGCGCTCCGGACTCGAACCCGCCGGCGCCGCCGCGCGCGCGACACCGTCGGGCCCGGATGCGCTGCCCCCGGTGTCGTCACACGGGCCCCGGTCATGAGCGGACTGGTCGTCGGTCACCCCTTGAGTATCGCCGGGACCGTCCCGATCACCGACCGGGCCCGCTCACAACGCGCGCAACAACACCGCCGGCCGCTCCACACAGTCCGCGACGAACCGCAGGAACCCTCCGGCGGTCCCCCCGTCGCACACCCGGTGGTCGAAGGTGAGCGACAGCTGTACGACCTGGCGTACCGCCAACTCCCCCTCGTGCACCCACGGCTTCGGGGTTATTCGGCCCACGCCCAGCATCGCGGCCTCGGGGTGGTTGATGATCGGCGTGGAGCCGTCGACGCCGAAGACGCCGTAGTTGTTGAGCGTGAAGGTGCCGTGCGTCAGCTCGGCGAGGCCGAGCGAGCCGGTCCGGGCCGCTTCGGTCAGCCGCGCCATCTCGGCGGACAGCCCCTCGGCCGTACGGCGGTGCGCGTCCCGTACGACCGGCACCACCAGCCCGCGGTCGGTCTGCGCCGCGAAGCCCAGATGTACGGCGGGCAGCCGCACGATCTCGTTGGCCTCCGCGTCGACCGTGGCGTTGAGCTGCGGATAGCGCGCGAGGGCGGCCGTACAGACGCGGGCCAGCAGCGCGAGCAACGACACCTTGGCGCCGCCGACGGCGTTCATCTCCCGGCGGGCGGCGAGCAGTTCCGTGGCGTCGGCGTCCACCCAGCACGTCGCGTCGGGGATCTCCTGGCGGCTGCGCCGGAACTTCTCCGCCGCGGCGCCCCGCATCCCCCGCAGCGGTATCCGCTCGGCCTCCGCCGGCAGCCCCCCATACGGCCCGAACCCGCCTTCCGCACCGGGCGCGCTTCCCGGCATGGACGCGCTTCCTGAACCAGCCGTCGGCACGCTCCCCACCCCGAGCCCAGCCCCGGGCCCGGCTCCGAGTCCAGCCCTGGTCCCAGCTCCGAGTCCAACCCCGGGCTCGGCTCCAACTCCCGTTCCGGCCCCGATCCCGGCTCCGGTGCCCGTTCCGATTACGCCTCCGGTGCCCGACCCCACGGTGCCCCGCGAACGCACCGCCCGCTCGACATCCGTACGCAGGATCAGCCCCTCCGGGCCCGTCCCCCGTATCTCCCGCAGGTCCAGGCCGTGCTCCCGCGCCAGCCGCCGCACCAGCGGCGAGATGACCGGCACCGGCCCGCCCGGGGCACCACCCCGCTCCAGGGCCTCGCCCGGCACCCGAGCCTCGCCGCTCCGCTCCGGAACCGCCCCGGCCCCGGGCGCCCCCGCAGCGGCCCCTGCCGCCGGCCGGACCCTGCGCCGACGCGCCGCCGCGGCGCTCGTCCCGTAACCGACGAGCACGTTCCCCGACCCTTCGGCCGCCGCCTCGCCGTCTCCTCCTCGGGAGCCCCGCTCCGCCCCGGCTCCTTCGCCCGCCGCGCCCGTCCCCGCCCCGGGCGCCCGGCCCGCTTCCGCACCCTGCCCGGCTCCCGCGGCAGCCCCGGCCGTCGCAGTGGAACCGGTGGTCGCGGAGGAACCGGCTGCCGCGGCGGCACCGACCGTCGCGGTGGAACCGACCGCCACCGTCAGCAGCGGCGACCCGACAGGCAGCTCCGTCCCCTCGTCACCGAACCGCGCGGTGACCACGCCTGCGTACGGGCACGGCACGTCCACCAGCGCCTTCGCGGTCTCCACCTCGACCACCGGCTGGTCGACGGCCACGACCTCGCCGACCTCGACCAGCCACCGCACCACCGTCGCCTCGGTGAGACCCTCGCCGAGGTCGGGCAGGGTGAATTCACGGACCACGGCCATCAGTCACCGCTCCCCTCGGTCCAGTCCGACTCCCACTGGAGCCGGCTGACGGTGTCCAGAATCCGGTCGACGCCCGGCAGGTGGTGGCGCTCCAGCATCGGCGGCGGATACGGGATGTCGAAGCCCGCTACGCGCAGCACCGGCGCCTCCAGGTGGTGGAAACAGCGCTCCGTGACCCGCGCGGCTATCTCCCCGCCGGGGCCACCGAAGCCGGTGGCCTCGTGCACGACGACCGCGCGCCCCGTACGCCGCACCGAGGCGCAGACCGTCTCGTCGTCGAACGGAAGCAGCGAGCGCAGGTCGAGGACCTCCAGGTCCCAGCCCTCCGCCGTGGCCGCCTCGGCGGCTTCCAGACAGACCGGCAGCGACGGACCGTACGTGATCAGTGTGGCGCTGCTGCCGGGCCGCCGGATCTCCGCGCGGCCCAGCGGGGCCACCGGCGCCGGGTCGTCGGGGGACCAGTCGGCACGCGACCAGTACAGCCGCTTGGGCTCCAGGAAGACCACCGGGTCGTCGGAGGCGATGGCGGCCCGCAGCAGCCCGTACGCGTCGGCGACCGTCGCCGGGGTGACGACCTGGAGGCCGGGGGTGGCGAGGTAGTACGCCTCGGAGGAGTCGCTGTGGTGCTCGACCCCGCCGATTCCGCCGCCGTAGGGGACGCGGATGGTCAACGGCAGCGGCATGGCGCCCCGGGTGCGGTTGCGCATCCGGGAGACATGGCTGATCAGCTGCTCGAAGCCGGGGTAGGCGAAGGCGTCGAACTGCATCTCCACGACCGGACGCAGCCCGTACATGGCCATGCCGACCGCCGTACCGAGGATGCCCGCCTCGGCGAGCGGGGTGTCGCCGCAGCGCTCCTCGCCGAACTCCTTCGCCAGGCCGTCCGTGATGCGGAAGACCCCGCCCAGCTCGCCCACGTCCTCGCCCATCACGTGGACGGACGGGTCGTCGGCCATCGCGTCGCGCAGCGCGCGGTTCAGTGCCTGCGCCATGCTGGCGGGCTTGCGCCCGGTCTCCGCCGCGGTCGCCGTCATGGCCGCTCCTCCCCTGCCGTGCCGCCCGCCGTCCCGCGTTCGGCGGTCGTGTCTTCTCCGGTGCCCGCGGCCTCGGCCTCCAGCTCGGCCCGCAGCTGCGCCGCCTGCTCCCGCAACTGGCCGGTCTGGTCGGCGTAGACATGCGCAAACAGGTCCATCGGGTCCAGGGCCGGGTCCTGGTTCATGCGGTCCCTGAGGTCGGCGGCCATTTCCTCGGCGCCGTCCCGGGTGCGCTGCACGAACTCGTCGCAGAGCAGGCCGCGCTCCGCCAACTCGCGCTCGACCAGGGCTATCGGGTCGTGTCCGCGCCACTGCTCGACCTCGGCGTCGGTGCGGTAGCGGGTGGCGTCGTCGGCGTTGGTGTGTGCCTCGATGCGGTACGTGAGCGCCTCGACGAGCGTCGGTCCGCCGCCCCGGCGCGCCCGCTCGACCGCCTCGGTGAGGACCTCGTGCAGCGCGGGCGCGTCGTTGCCGTCCACCAGGCGGCCCGGCATGCCGTAACCGACCGCCTTGTGGGCGAGGGACGGCGCGGCGGACTGCTTGGCGAGCGGTACGGAGATCGCGAAGCCGTTGTTCTGGACGAGGAAGACCACCGGGGCCTGCCACACCGCGGCGAAGTTCAGCGCCTCGTGGAAGTCGCCCTCGCTGGTGCCGCCGTCGCCGACCAGGGCGAGCGCGACCACCTCGTCACCCTTCAGGCGCGCGGCGTGCGCGAGGCCCACCGCGTGCGGGAGTTGGGTGGCCAGCGGGGTGCACAGCGGGGCGATGCGGTGCTCGCGCGGGTCGTATCCCGTGTGCCAGTCGCCCCGCAGGAGGGTGAGGGCCTGTACGGGGTCGAGGCCGCGGGCGACGGCGGCGAGGGTGTCGCGGTAACTGGGGAAGAGCCAGTCCTGCTCCTTCAGCGCCAGCGCGGCGGCGACCTGGCACGCTTCCTGGCCGGTGGAGGAGGGGTACACCGCCAGCCTGCCCTGCCGCGTCAGGGCCGTGGCCTGGGCGTTGTACCGGCGGCCGCGCACCAGCTGCTCGTACAGCCCGGTCAGCAGCCCGGCGTCGACCTGGGCGGCGGCGTCCGTGCCCAGCAGCCGGTACGGCTCCGCGTCGGGCAGGAGGGGCGCGGGATCCACGCGGGGGCGCCACGCGGGCGGCGGTGCGGGCCAGTAGCTCCCGCTCCTACTGCTGCCGCGCTGCTCAAGAACCGTCATGACGAGCACCTCCTTGGACTTGGGAAAGAGTGGCGCGGAGCGCCTCGCTGAGGGCGGTGATGGACGAAGGACGGGTACAGATGCGAAGGGGCGGGCGATTGGCCCGTCCCTACCGATTGTTCGGTCGCCAGCACATTTTGGCTACAGGCGGGCTCAGCCTGTGGACAATCGGTTCTCCACAGCCTGAGATGAGGACAGGGCGTCCATAAAGGGGAGGCGAGGCGGTATGCCGGACGAACAGATGGCCAGCAACGGAGGGCATCACCCCCCGCGCCCCTTGGACACCATTGACCGCGCGATCCTGAACATGCTCCAGAGCGACGGACGGGCCTCGATACGCTCCGTGGCCGAGCGCGTACACGTCTCGCGCGCCAACGCCTACGCGCGGATCAACCGTTTAATCGACGACGGCGTGATCCGCGGCTTCAGCGCCCGCATCGACCAGGAACGGGCCGGCCAGGGAGCCTCCGCGTACGTCACGCTGAAGATCGTGCAGAACTCCTGGCGGACGGTACGCGCCCAGCTCACCGCGCTTCCGGGGGCCTCGCACATCGCGCTGGTCAGCGGCGACTTCGACGTCCTGCTGCTGGTGCACACCAAGGACAACCAGGAGCTGCGGGAACTGGTCCTCACCCGTATCCAGTCGATTCCGGAGGTGCTCAGCACCCGCACCCTGCTCGTCTTCGAGGAGACCGACCTGGGGGCCGAGCAGGGTTAGGGACAGGGACCGGGCGGCCGACGCCGTACGCCCGCCGCCCGGCCCTGTGCGCGCTCCTGCGCGTACCGCCTACGTCCGCAGCCCCGCGAAGGCGGTCCGCACCACGGCCTCCGCGACCTCGTCGCTGCTCGCCGAGCCGCCCCGGCCCGGCCGGTACCACTCCACGATCGAGTTGATCATGCCGAAGAGCAGCCGGGTCGCCAGCCGCGCGTCCACGTCCGGGCGCAGGTCGCCGTCGGCCGCGGCCTGCTTGAGCAGCTCGGTGACCTCGTTGTCGAACTCCCGGCGGCGCTCCATGGCCCAGCGCTCGGTGTCGGTGTTGCCGCGCACCCGCAGCAGCAGCGTCACGTACGGCAGCTCCTCCATCAGCACTTCCGCCTCGCGCCTGGCCACGTACTCCAGGCACTCGATGGCCCGCCCCGTACGCGCCCCGGGCTCCTGGAGGACCCCGAAGAGCCCGTCCAGCGCCCTGCTTATGGCACGGTGCAGCAGTTCTTCCTTGCTGCGCACGTGGTGGTAGATCGAGGACTTGGAGATGCCGGCCGCCCGGGAGAGGTGCTCCATCGAGGTGCCGTCGTAACCGCGGTCGTTGAACACCTCGACGGCGACCGCGAGCAGCGAATCAGGCGTATAGGTGTCGCGCTTGGCCATGGTCATGATTAGAGCATCCGGCCGGTCAGCTTCAAACTGCGCCTCAGGGCCCGGGACGGTGCGTAGCGGCCGTTCGCGTACTGGTGGTGCAGGCTGTCCAGCAGGTTCCACAACCAGGGACGGCCGATTTCCGAGGCCCACTCCGAAGGGCCGCCGGGGTAGTTCACGCCCAGTTGCATGGCCGTGTCGATGTCCGCACGGCTCGCGACCCCGCAGGCCTCGGCGTCCGCGGCGAAGTCCACGATCATGGCGACCGTACGGGCCACGATCATGCCCGGTACGTCGTCGATGACGCTGACCTTCTTGCCGAGCGCCTGGAAGAGGCCCACCGCTTCCCGTACGTCCTGGGGCGATGCCTGCGCGCCGGGCGCGATGGCGACACGGGTCGCGGCCCGGTAGTCGAGCGCCAGGTCGAAGCGGATCGCCGCGCCGGACACGTCGTCGGTGGCGGGGGTGCCGTCGGTCAGGGCGAGGCGGGCACCGCCCGGCAGCCTCATGCAGCCCTCGCGCTCCCCTGGCGTGCGGTCCCGGGTGACCTTGATTCCGGCCTCGTCGATCAGCTCCTCCAGTACGGCGGCGGGCCCGGCGAGCCGCGTCTGCACCACCACCGCGGCCGGCGCCGGGCACGGTTCAGCGGTGTGCGGCTGCGGCCCGGCGGCGCCCTCGGCGTAGTCGTACCAGCCCCGACCGGCCTTGCGGCCCAGGAGACCGGCCTCCACAAGACGCCGCTGCGCCAGGGAGGGCGTGAACTTCGGGTCGCGGAAGAAGCCCTCCCACACCGAGTGGGTGACGGCCTCGTTCACGTCCTGGCCGATGAGATCCATCAGCTCGAACGGCCCCATACGAAAGCCACAGGACTCGCGCAGCACGGCGTCGATGGTGGCCGGGTCCTCGGCCCGCTCCTCGTACAGGCGCAGGGCTTCCGCGTAGAAGGGGCGGGCGATGCGGTTGACGATGAAGCCGGGGGTGTCGGCGCTGCGCACGGGGGACTTGCCCCAGGCCGCCGCCGTCTCGTAAGCGGTGCCGGCCGCCGCCGGGCTGGTCGTGAACGCGCTGACGACCTCGACGAGGGGCAGGAGCGGCGCCGGGTTGAAGAAGTGCAGGCCGACGAAGCGCCCGGGCAGCCGCAGCGCGCCGGCGACGGCGGTGACGGACAGGGACGAGGTGTTGGTGGCCAGCAGACAGTCCGCGCCGACCACGTCCTCCAGGGCGGCGAACAGCTGCTGTTTCGCGTCGAGTTCTTCAACGATCGCCTCGATCACGAGCGCGGCGTCGGCGAGTTCGGGGAGCGCGGTGGCGGGGGAGAGGCGCGCGCGGGCCGCTGCACGCTCCGCGGGCGGCAGCTTGCCCTTCTCCACCAGACGGTCCAGGCGCCGCCCGATCGCGTCGGCGGCCTCGGCGGCGCGGCCCGGCAGCGCGTCGTAGAGCCGGACCGGATGGCCCGCGACCAGCGCGACCTGCGCGATTCCCTGGCCCATGGTGCCCGTGCCGACGACCGCGACGGTGCGGCCCGATTCGATGGCTGTCATGACGGCTGAATCCTTCCCGACGGAGTTGTCCACAGGTTCGCCGGACCCTCTTGCCCCGACCGATCGTTCGGTTACTCTAGCCCCGTCGCCGAAATTGTTCCCAGCCCTGTCCTCGGACCTGTCGTCGCACGTGGCGTCGCTTCCTCGGCGTGGCGTCTGCGCCCGCGAAGCAGGCGCCCCGTGACGGCAGGCCCCAGCCCCGCCCGACGAGGAGTTGGTCTTCGATGGCCGCCGAACTGACCGCAGCGCAGCTGCTCGAAAAGCACCGCACGACGCTCGACCAGGCGCTGGAGACGATCCGTACCCGCGCTTACTGGTCCCCGCACCCCGAGCACCCCAAGGCCTACGGGGAGAACGCCGCGGCGGACGGCCAGGCCGCCTTCGAGGCGCTGCGCGGCAAGCGCTTCGACCTGGACCAGCCCGGCACGGACGACTGGACGGGCGCCGAAGTCTCCCCGTACGGCATCGGGTTGAACATCAGCTATCCGCACCCGGACGCGGACGTCCTGCTGCCCGCGATGCGCGCGGCGATGCCCGCGTGGCGCGACGCGGGACCGCAGACCAGGGCCCTGGTCTGTCTGGAGATCCTGTCGCGGATCAGCGCCCGCACCCATGAGTTCGCGCAGGCCGTGATGCACACCAGCGGCCAGGCGTTCATGATGGCGTTCCAGGCGGGCGGTCCGCACGCACAGGACCGCGGCCTGGAGGCCGTCGCGTACGCCTACGCGGAGCAGATCCGCACCCCGGACGCGGCCGCGTGGTCCAAGCCGCAGGGCAAGCGCGAGCCGCTGGAGCTGGCCAAGTCCTTCAAGGCCGTGCCCCGGGGCGTCGCCCTCCTGGTCGGCTGCAACACCTTCCCCACGTGGAACGGCTACCCGGGCCTGTTCGCCTCCCTGGCCACCGGCAACGCGGTCCTGGTGAAGCCGCACCCGCGCGCCGTGCTGCCGCTCGCGCTCACCGTCCGGGTGGCGCGCGAGGTGCTGGCCGAGGCCGGGTTCTCCCCCGACCTGGTGGCCCTGGCCGTCGACCGGCCCGACGAGGGCCTGGCCAAGACCCTCGCGGTCCGCCCCGAGGTCCGCGTCATCGACTACACGGGCTCGACGGAATTCGGTGACTGGCTGGAGGCCAACGCCCCCCAGGCGCAGGTCTACACCGAGAAGGCCGGCGTCAACACGGTCGTCATCGACTCCACGGACGATTACAAGGGAATGCTCGGCAACCTCGCCTTCTCCCTGTCCCTGTACAGCGGCCAGATGTGCACCACCCCGCAGAACCTCCTCATCCCCCGCGACGGCATCACCACCGACGCCGGCCCCAAGTCGTACGACGACGTGGTCAGGGACCTCGCGACCGCGGTCGACAAACTGCTGGGCGACGACGCGCGGGCCAACGCCCTGCTGGGCGCGATCGTCAACCCGCAGGTCAAGGAGCGGATCGAGGCGGCCTCGGGGCTGGGCGAGGTGGCCCTGGCCTCCCGCGAGGTGGCCAACCCCGACTTCCCCGACGCCACGGTCCGTACGCCGGTGATGGTCAAGATGGACGGCGCGCGCAAGCTCTGGGAGGGCGCGGGCGCCGACGCCGCCTACCTGTCGGAGTGCTTCGGGCCCGTCTCCTTCGCGGTCGCCGTCGACTCCGCGGCCGACGCGGTGGACCTGCTGCGGCACACGGTCCGCGACAAGGGCGCGATGACGGTCGGCGCGTACACCACCTCCGAGGAGGTGGAGAAGCTGGTGGAGGAGGCGTGCCTGGAGGAGTGCGCGCAGCTCTCCCTCAACCTGACCGGCGGGGTGTACGTGAACCAGACCGCCGCCTTCTCCGACTTCCACGGCTCGGGCGGCAACCCGGCGGCGAACGCGGCGCTGTGCGACGGCGCGTTCGTGGCGAACCGCTTCCGGACGGTGGAGGTGCGCAGGCCCGCCCAGGAGAGCTGACCGGCCCATGCGCGCCTCTCCCGCCCGGCTCCCCCGGGCGGGAGAGGCGCGCATGGCAGCCCGGGAGAGCTAGAAGAGCGTCGGTCCGGCCGCTCCGGTCACCCCGGCCGTCGCGGCCGGGGCCGCCGTGCCGCGGGACATCCAGTGGAAGAGCCCCATGGCCACGCTCGTAGCCAGGTTGAAGCTGGACACCCGCGCCTGCATCGGCACCGCGACCAGCGCGGACGCCCGTTCCCGCAGCTCGTCCGAGATGCCCTGCCGCTCGGACCCGAAGGCCAGGATCGCGTCGTCGGGGAAGGCCACGGAACGGATGTCCGCACCCTCGGGGTCGAGGGCGTAGACCGGACCGGCCGGCAGTTCCGGCAGCGTCAGGCGCTCCACGGCGCCCGCGAAGTGCAACCCCGCGCTGCCGCGTACGGCGTTGGGGTGCCAGGGGTCGAGCGTGCCCGTGGTGACGACTCCGGTCGCGCCGAAACCGGCCGCCAGGCGTACGACGGCGCCGATGTTGCCCAGATTGCGCGGATTCTCCAGCAGGACGACGGGAGAGGTCCGCGGGGCGCGGCGGAGCCTGGCCAGGTTCGCCTCGGCGTCGGGACGTACGGCGAGCGCCGCGACGCCCGTGGGGTGGACCTTCGGCAGCAGCGTCCGCAGCGCCGTCGCGGGCACCTGCTCCGCCAGCGCGTCGAGGTCGCCGGTCAGATCGTCGGCGAGTTCCCCGGCGAGCGCCAGCAGGGCGGGCTTGTCACTGGTCAGCACCTGCCGTACGTCCCCGCCGAAGCGCAGGGCGTGCTTCAGTGCGTGGAAGCCGTCCAGGAGGACCGAGGCCGGGTCCCCGGCGCTCGCGCGCCAGCGCCGTACCGGATCGTCCGAGGTCCCGTTCTCGATCATTTCCCCACTATCTCAACTGTCCGCCGGGCGGACACCCGCCGCTCGTGGCCACGGGCGCCACGGGCGTCCCGGCCCTGCGTTCAGGGCGAACCGACGGCCGCCGTCGGGCCGCGCTCCCCCGCCCCCGTACGCCGCGGCAGCACCCGGTCCCGTACGGAACCGACCCGGCCGCCCAGCCACACCAGGAAGACCGTCGGCAGGAACACCGCGTCCGCCGTGACCATCGCGAGCGAGAAGAACGGCAGGCCGAGCAGGACGGCGATCGACACGTGCTCGCAGATCATGGCGACCAGCAGCACGTTCTTCAGACGGCGGTTGAAGAGCGTGAAGGGGAAGGCGACCTGCACGATCACCGTGCCGTAGGTGATCAGCATGATCATCAGGCCGCTGTCGGCGAGCACCCGGGACAGCTCCGGCCAGGGCGAGAAGTAGTCCAGGTGCATCGGGTAGTAGACCGCGGTGCCGTCCTGCCAGCGCGAGCCCTGGATCTTGTACCAGCCGGCGGTGGCGTAGATCAGGCAGACCTCGACGACGATCACCAGCAGGGCGCCGTTGTGCACCATCTTGGTGATCATGTCGAGGACGATCCGCGGCTCTCCGGGCGCGTACCGTCGCGCCGCCCACCAGACACCGTGGCTGAGCCACAGGACCCACAGCGTCAGACCCCAGCCCAGGTTCGGGAAGGGCCCGGGACCGAACCAGGACAGTCCGGACATCCCCAGGGCCTGGGCGACGGCGAGGGACAGTCCCAGGACCGCCCAGAGGACGATGCCGGTGATGTCGCGCCCGGGGCGGTCGGCAGGCCGCTTCGCGGCGCGGCGGGCGTCCAGGGACCACACCTGCCCGCACCGGGTCAGCACCAGATACATGGCCATCAGGTGGATGGCGTTGTCGCCGCCGTCCCCGATGAAGATGCTCCGGTTCTGCAGCGACAGCACACCCACCATGAACAGCACCGACATGGTGCGGGTGCGCCAGCCGACCAGCAGCAGGGCGCTGGAGACGATGGCGAGGGTGTAGACGAACTCGAACCAGCCGCGGCCGTCGGTCCAGGTCAGGACGGAGAAGGCCTCGTTGCCGTCGAGGAGCCGGCGCGCCATGTCGCCGCTCCAGGGGCCGTGCGGCCCGTACAGCTCCTGGCGGTTCGGCCATTCCCGTAGCAGGAAGAAGAGCCAGGTGGCCGCGAAACCGATGCGGATGACGGCGGACTGGTACGGGGCGAAGGCGGTGCCGGTGACGCGCCGGAAGGCTTGGCCGAAGGCACGTTCAATGCGTGTCTCTCCGGGGGTGGTGGGCGGCGCGGCGCGTGGTTCCGGGGGCGGGCCGGGGTGCGGGTCGGCAGGCGGTCCGGGATGCGGACCGGAGGGCGGGCTGGGGTGCGGGATGACGACGGGCCAGGCGGTTGTGGGGGCCGGGGTGGGGGAGGTGGCTCGGCCTGTGGGATCGGTGGGGCGGGCGGGGGGCGTGGGGGAGCCGGATTCGGTCTGACCGGCCGTCGCCGCCGCGTCCTTCGCTGCCACCCCTTCCTTCACCGCCACCGCTTCTGTCATCTCGGGCGCTTCTGCCGCCGCCGTCGCTTCTGCCGCTCCCGTCCCCGCCGTCGCTTCTGCCGCTCCCGTCCCCGCCGTTTCCGCCGTTTCCGCTCTTTCCGCCGCCGGAGAGCCGGTGTCCGCCCGCCCGCTCGTAGCCCGGGCCGGAGAGTCGCTGCCCGCCCCGTCCCGCGCCGCCTGCGGAGGCAACCTGTGCGCTGTCACTGGATCGTCGCTCCTTCGGGCAGATCGCCTACGGTGACCGGCCACCAGGGCAGCTCGCGGTACCTGGGCTTGTCGCTGATCTTCTCCGAGCTCCACGGCGGCGGGCTGACGGCCGTCGTCATCGAGCGGACCTGCATCTGCTCGATCGCGCCGCGCGTCACCCACTCCTTGCTCATACGCTGCATCACGATCCGCCGGACGTACTCTTCGGCCAGTTCGCCGCGCGTACCGGTGGCGCGGTTCTGCGCGTCGTGGGTGCTGAGGAAGTACTCCCAGGCGCGCCGGAGTTCGTTCTGCTGGGTGTGACTCGGTACGGGGTTGTGCAGCAGCGCCCGGCCGTCGTCGGCGGAGAGGTCGGTCCAGCCGGTGGTCAGCCGGTCACCGGCCTTGGTGCGCACCTGGGCGCGCACCTGCACCGCGATGTTCTGCTGCAGCGGGTTGGGCGCGAACAGCTTCCAGTTCTGCTCGTACTCCGGGTAGACGTAGTCGTTGATCACCTCGCCGTGCTGCTTGCTCAGCGTGTTCGGCGGTGCCACGTGCAGGAACATCATCGCGAGGTGGATCGCCACGGCCAGCGTCACGGCGCCCGCCACCACGGTCACCACGATGCGTGACGGTAGCGAGAGCGCGGCCGGTGGCCGCGATTCATCCCCGTATTGCTGCATTCCTGCCCCGTTCCCAGAACCCGAGCGGCTTTTCACCGCCCCGGAACCGTACCTAGGCGGCCCCACACGGCACACCCTTCCCTGAGTTATCCACAGGCTTGACACCCCGCGTGTCCGAGCCACACCATTGAACCGAACGATCGGTCGGTCGGGAGCTAGGGGGATCACATGACGACGATCGCGCCGGGCGAGGAATCCCTCGCGGCCCTGGAGGCCGGCTTCGACGCGGCCGTGGCCGCGGACGAGCGCATCGAGCCGCGCGACTGGATGCCGGACGCCTACCGCTCATCGCTGGTGCGCCAGATAGCGCAGCACGCCCACTCCGAAATCATCGGAATGCAGCCGGAGGCGAACTGGATCACCCGGGCGCCGTCGCTGCGCCGCAAGGCGATCCTGATGGCGAAGGTGCAGGACGAGGCGGGCCACGGCCTGTATCTCTACAGCGCCGCCGAGACCCTCGGCGCGAGCCGGGACGAGCTGCTCGGCAAGCTGCACTCCGGCCGCCAGAAGTATTCGTCGATCTTCAACTACCCCACCCTGACCTGGGCCGACGTCGGCGCCATCGGCTGGCTGGTGGACGGCGCCGCGATCACGAACCAGGTCCCGCTGTGCCGCTGCTCGTACGGGCCCTATGCCCGCGCCATGGTCCGCGTCTGCAAGGAGGAGTCCTTCCACCAGCGCCAGGGCTATGAGCTCCTGCTCGCCCTGAGCCGCGGCACCGACGCCCAGCACGCCATGGCACAGGACGCGGTGGACCGGTGGTGGTGGCCGTCGCTGATGATGTTCGGCCCGCCCGACGACGAATCGGCGCACTCCGCCCAGTCCATGGCCTGGAAGATCAAGCGCCATTCCAACGACGAGCTGCGCCAGCGCTTCGTGGACATCTGCGTACCGCAGGCCGAATCGCTCGGCCTCACGCTCCCCGACCCCGACCTGAGGTGGGACGAGCAGCGCGGCCACTGGGACTTCGGCCCCATCGACTGGGCCGAGTTCCGCGAGGTCCTCAAGGGCAACGGCCCCTGCAACGAACAGCGGATCAACCAACGGCGCCGGGCCCATGAGGACGGTGCCTGGGTGCGCGACGCCGCGGCGGCGTACGCGGCCAAGCACGGGGAGGGGACCCGATGACCACGACCGGCACCCAGGACGGCGCACGCCCTGAGGGCCAGGCAGCCCCGGACGCCCCCGGGAGCCGCCCCGGGCCGGGGAGCCCGGGCGCCCCGGCAGAACCTCCCGCTGCAAGCACGCCTACCGCGCCCCGGGACAGCACGCCGACGGCACCTTCCGCGGGCCCCGCCGAGTGGCCGCTGTGGGAGGTCTTCGTCCGCAGCCGTCGCGGCCTGTCCCACACCCACGCCGGCAGCCTGCACGCCCCGGACGCCGAAATGGCCCTGCGCAACGCCCGCGATCTCTACACCCGCCGCTCCGAAGGCGTCTCGATCTGGGTGGTCCCGTCCGCCGCGGTCTCCGCCTCCTCCCCGGACGAGAAGGACTCCTTCTTCGAACCGGCCGCCGACAAGCCCTACCGCCACCCGACCTTCTACGAAATCCCGGACGGGGTGCAGCACCTGTGAAGCCCGCACGGACCGCCCAGGACCCGGCCGCCGCCGACCGCACCGCCGCGGCCAGCGCCCCCGCGGGCTCCCTGGCCCGGGACATCGCCGCCGCTGCCCCGGCCCTGGCCCTCGGCGACGACGCCCTCGTCCTGTCCCACCGGCTGGGGGAGTGGGCGGGACACGCGCCCGTCCTCGAAGAGGAAGTGGCCCTCGCCAACATCGCGCTGGACCTCCTCGGCCAGGCCCGCGTCCTGCTCTCCCTCGTAGGGGAAGAGGACGAGCTGGCCTATCTGCGCGAGGAGCGCTCCTTTCGCAACTGCCAGCTCGTCGAGCAGCCCAACGGCGACTTCGCCCACACCATCGCCCGCCAGCTGTACTTCTCCACCTACCAGGAACTGCTGTACGGGCAGCTGGCCACCGCAGACGGCCCCTTGGCCCCGCTCGCGGCCAAGGCGGTCAAAGAGGTCGCCTACCACCGCGACCACGCCGAACAGTGGACCCTGCGCCTGGGCGACGGCACCGAGCAGAGCCACGAGCGCATACAGCGCGGCCTGGACGCCCTGTGGCGCTTCACCGGTGAACTCTTCGAGCCCGTACCAGGACTGGACATCGACCCGGCCACCCTGCACGACGCCTGGGCCACGCGCATCGAAGCCGTCCTGACGCGTGCCACCCTCACCGTCCCGCAGGGGCCGAGCCGCGGAGCCTGGACCGCGGGGGCCGGGCGCCAGGGACTGCACACCGAGCCGTTCGGCCGAATGCTCGCCGAGATGCAGCACCTGCACCGCAGCCACCCGGGGGCGACATGGTGACCACCACCCTCGAAGAGCGGTTGCGCGAACTGGCCGGCTCGGTGCCGGACCCGGAGCTGCCGGTCGTGACCCTGGCCGAGCTGGGCGTGCTGCGCGGCCTGCGGATGACCGGACCCGGCCAGGTCGAGGTCGAGCTGACCCCCACCTACACGGGCTGCCCCGCCATCGAGGCGATGTCCGCCGACATAGAGCGCGTCCTCCACGAGCACGGCATCCCCCAGGTCGAGGTGCGTACGGTCCTCAGCCCGCCCTGGACGACCGACGCGATCACGGACGAGGGCCGCCGGAAACTGACCGAGTTCGGCATAGCCCCGCCACGCCCCACCGGTCCGGCCGGCGGCCCCGTGGCGGTCGACCTCGCGATCCGCTGCCCGCACTGCGGATCGACCGACACCACCTTGCTCAGCCGCTTCTCCTCCACCGCCTGCAAGGCGCTGCGCCGCTGCCGGTCCTGCCGCGAACCGTTCGACCACTTCAAGGAGTTGTGATGTTCCACCCGCTCCGGGTCGCGGAGATCGAGCGGCTCACGGACGACGCCGTCGCCGTCACCTTCCAGGTCCCGCCCGGACTGCGCGAGACCTTCCGGCACATTCCCGGCCAGCACATCGCACTGCGCCGCACCGTCGACGGCCGGGAGATCCGCCGTACGTACTCCATCTGCACCCCCGCGTCGGACGAGCCCGAGCTGCGGGTGGGCATCCGCCTGGTCGAGGACGGCGAGTTCTCCACGTACGCGCTCAAGGAACTGGCCGTCGGCGACACGGTCGACGTCATGGCACCGGCCGGCCGGTTCGTGCTGGAGCCCCGCCCCGGGCGGTTCGTGGGCATCGTCGGCGGAAGCGGCATCACACCGGTGCTGTCCATCGCCGCGACGCTGCTCGCCCGTCAGCCGGACGCCCGCTTCTGCCTGGTCCGCAGCGACCGTACGGCGGCCTCGACGATGTTCCTGGAGGAAACGGCCGACCTCAAGGACCGCCACCCGGACCGCTTCCAGCTCGTCTCCGTGCTCTCCCGCGAGGACCAGCAGTCGGGCCTGCCCTCCGGCCGTCTGGACGAGGAGCGGCTGCGGGAGTTGCTGCCCGCACTGCTGCCGGTCGGCGCCGTCGACGGCTGGTACCTGTGCGGCCCCTACGGACTCGTCCAGGCGGCGGAACGGGCCCTGCGCGGCCTTCAGGTCCCCCGTGGCCGTATCCACGAAGAGATCTTCCACATATCCGAAACCGCCCCAGCGGAGGCAGCACTCGCCGGCGCCGCTCCCCCAGGAGCCGCAGCCACGGGCATAGCGGCCGCCGGGAGCTCGGACGCCCCCCTGGGCGGCCCCGCGTCGCTGCGCTCCCCGGCACGCAGCACCGTGACCGCGACCCTGGACGGGCGGGCGGGCAGCTGGCCGGTCCTGGACGGCGAATCCCTGCTGGAGGCCGTCCTGCGCAACCGTGCGGACGCCCCGTACGCCTGCAAGGGCGGCGTCTGCGGGACGTGCCGCGCGTTCCTGGTGTCGGGCGAGATCCGCATGGACCGCAACTACGCGCTGGAGGACGAGGAAGTCGCATCGGGATATGTGCTGGCCTGCCAGTCACATCCCCTGACGGAGGAGGTGGAGGTCGACTTCGACCGCTGACCCCATTCACAATTCCTGCAACCTGTTCTAACTTGACGACCCGTCAGGTACACGCCGTGCGGTCACGCGGGAGGACAGGACAGTGGACTTCACCTTCACCGAGGAGCAGCAGGCAGCCGTCGAGGCGGCCAAGGCCGTCTTCGCGGACGTCGCTCCCGACAGCGTGCCCAGCCCCGCGCTCACCGCCGGAGCCGTAGCCGACGACTTCGACCGCCCCCTGTGGCGCAAGCTGGCCGACGCCGACCTGCTGAGTCTGCTGCTCGCGCCCGAATACGACGGCGCGGGCCTGGACCCGATCGCGCTCTGCCTCGTGCTGCGTGAATCCGCCCGGGTGCTCGCCCGCGTACCGCTGCTGGAGAACAGCGTCGCGGCCCTCGCGGTCCAGACGTACGCCGACGCCGCGCTGCGCGCCGACGTCCTGCCCCGGACCGGACGCGGCGACCTCGTCCTCACCGTCGCCGCCGGCGGGCGCACCGGCCACGACCCCGCCGAACTCGCCGTCACCGCCCGCCAGGAGGGCGCCGACTGGGTGCTCGACGGCAATCAGACCGCCGTCCCCTGGGCACAGAACGCCGACCGCATCCTCGTCCCCGCCCACACCGGCGACGGAACCGCCGTACTGGCCCTCGTACCCCGGCTCCAGGACGGCGTCCGCCTCCACGACCAGGTCTCCACCAACGGCGAGCGCCACGCGGAAGTCGAACTGGACTCCGTACGAGCCCCCTCCGAAGAAGTGATCACCGAACCCGGTGCCTGGGAGTGGCTACGCAACGTCCTCACCACCGGCACGTGCGCGCTGGCCCTCGGCCTCGGCCAAGCCGTACTGGCCATGACCAGCGCCTACACGGCGAAGCGCGAACAATTCGGCTTCCCCGTCGCCACCTTCCAAGCGGTCGCCGTCCAGGCCGCCGACCGCTACATCGACCTGCGTGCCATGGAGGCCGCCCTCTGGCAGGCCGCATGGCGCGTCAGCAGCACGGCGAACGGCGCGCTGCCACCGGCGGGAGACGTGGCGGTGGCCAAGATCTGGGCCTCGGAGGGCATACGCCGCGTCGTACAGACCGCACAGCACCTGCACGGCGGCTTCGGCGCCGACACGGACTACGCACTGCACCGCTACCACGCCTGGGCGAAACAGCTCGAACTCTCCCTGGGCCCGGCCGCCGCCCACGAAGAAACCCTGGGCGACCTGCTGGCCGCCCACCCCCTGAGCTGAGCAGCCGACCGATCGTCGCAGGTCAGACGACCGTGCCCAGCTCGCCCTTGCTGTCCTTCACCGGGCGGCCGGCGGCCTCCCAGGCCTGCATCCCGCCATCGACGTTCACCGCGTCGATGCCCTGCTGGATCAGGTACTGGGCGACCTGCGCGGACCGGCCGCCGACCCGGCACAGCACGTACACCTTGCCGCCGTCGGGCGCCTGCTCCGTCAACTCACCGTAGCGGCCGACGAACTCGCTCATCGGGATGTGCAGCGCGCCCTCGGCGTGCCCCGCCTCCCACTCGTCGTTCTCCCGTACGTCCAGGAGGAAGTCCTCGGACGTCAGAGCGTCGACACCGACCGTGGGCAGAGAACCAAAATGCATGCCCCGACGCTACCCGACCAGCCGCACGAGATACGCCTCGCGTTCGGCGACGTCCGCGAGCAGCTTCTCGGCGATCTCCTCCAGCAGCGCGTCCGGGTCCTCCGGCGCCATCTTGATCATCGCGCCGATCGCACTGTCCTCCAGCTCGGCTGCGACCGCCGCCAGCATCTCCTTGCGCTCCGCCAGCCACTCCAGCCGCGCATACAGCTCCTCGCTCTCGCTCGGCCGCTGCTCCTGCGGCGCGGGACCGGCCTCCCACTCGTGGGCCAGCGCGCGCAGCGCCGCCTCGTCCCCGGCGCCGTACGCGGCGTTGACCCGCACGATGAAGGCGTCCCTGCGGCCACGCTCGGCCTCGTCACGCGCCAGGTCGGGGTGGGCCTTGCGCACCAGATCGCGGTAGACCCGACGGGCCTCCTCACTCGGCCGTACCTTCTGCGGCGGCCGGACCGACTGCTCGTTGAGCATCGCCTCGGCCTCCGGGTACAGCCCCTCGGACCCCATCCACCCGTGGAACAACTCCTCCACGTCGGGCATCGGCAGCACCGCCGCCCGCGCCTCCCGCGCCTTGCGCACGTCCTCCGGATCACCCGTACGGGCCGCGACCGCCTCGGCGATCTGTGCGTCGAGCTCGTCCAACCGCGAGTACATGGGGCCGAGGCGCTGATGGTGCAGCCGGGAGAAGTTCTCCACCTCCACCCGGAAGGTCTCCACCGCGATCTCGAACTCGATCAGCGCCTGCTCAGCAGCCTCCACCGCCAACGCCAACCGCCGCGTCGGCTCCTCCGAACCACCACGCGCTTGCGCCCCCTCACGACTCCCCTCCCCCTGAGAGACGTCCGCCCCCTCGCTCCCCTGACCACCCTGGTCAGAGCCGGGCCCCGGCCCCGGTACGTGACCGTCAGCGCCGTCACCCGGACCGTACTGATCCGCGGGTGCGCCATGTGCCGTCTGGTTGGTGTGGCTGTTGTAGCTGGTTCGGTTGGCGGGGGGTGTGTTGGCGGGGGGTGTGTTGGCGGGGGGTGTGTTGGCGGGGGGTGTGTTGGCGGGGGGTGTGTTGGCGGGGTGGTCACCCTGGCTGACTTGGTCGCCCTGGCCGGCGTGACCCTCCTGACCGACGCCGCCCTGACCGACGCCGCCCTCCTGAGGCGCGTGGGAGGCGTAGCCCCCCTGGGCCGCCGGGGCCGCGTGGCCGTCCCACCCCTCGCGACCGGCGTGGCCTCCCTGGAGGCCGGTGCCTGCGGGGGCTGCGAAGCCGCCCTGGGCCGAGTCAGCCACCTGGCCGCCCGGAGCCAGGTCAGCCGCATGGCCCTCCTGATCCGCGTGGCCACCCCAGGACGCATGGGCCGCGTGGCCCGCGCCCCCCAGGTCAGCGTGTGCGTCCGGGCCGTCCTGCGCGTTCTCCGCCTGCGAGTTCGTCACCCGGCCACCCTACGGCCCGGCCCGGCTCCGCTCAGACTCCCATCTCGGCGGCTATCCGCCCGCTCCTGATCGCCGCCACCAAATCCGCGTGATCCGCCTCCGTACGGTCCGCATAGGCCACCGCGAAATCGGCCAGCGCCTCATCCAGCGCGCCGCCCTTGCCGCAGTACCCCGCCACCACACGCGGATCGGCACTGTGCGCATGAGCCCGGGCCAGCAACGCTCCCGTCATCCGTGCGTAGTCGTCGATCTGATCGCCTGCCAGGGCGGCGGGATCGACGCTGCCCTTACGGTTCCGGAACTGCCGCACCTGGTAGGGCCTCCCCGCCCCCACCCCCTCCCCCCGCCCCTCGCCCCGCCTCTCAGCCCACACCCCAGCACCAACTCCAACCCCAGCCCCAGCAACCCCAGAACCAACCCCCGTTCCCGCCCCCGCCCCCGCCTCCGCGTGCGCCTGCGCCCCAACCCAACGCTCAGCCTCAGCCCCAGCCCCACCCACCCGGGTCTCAGGCCACACCTCAGCCCGCCCCCGGCCTCCATCCCCAACCCGAGCCCCACCCCCACGTCCGGCCCCGTCTCCGGCCTCCGCTCCTGCCCCCACCGCATCCCCTGTGCCAGCCCGAGCCCCATCCCCTACCCCACCGCGTGCCTCAGCCCACGCATCAGCCGGTACATCAGCCCCCACCCCTGCCCGCACCCCGGACCGCCTCCCGGCGGCTCGTCGCTCGGGCGGTGTCACGACATCCGACTCGGCCAGCGGGGCAGACGGTCCCCCCGCCCCTGCGTCGGTCCATATCTCGCCCCGTCCCTCAGCTGCCTCTGCCCCGATCCGCCACTCGGTCGCAGCTCCAGCCCCCGATCCGCCGCGCAACTCGGCCGGTCCTCCCACCGTCGGCTCAGCCCACAGCTCAGCCGGTCCCTCCGTCGGCGCTCCAGCCGACGTCTCACCCCGCCTTCCGCCCCGCCTCTCGTCCCCACTCGCGCCCCGCCGATCAGTTCGTCCCGTAGGCGGTCCCTCAGCCCTGGGCGGGCCGGCCCACGCCTCATTTCCCTCGCCCCTCGGCTCACCCCCCGGCTCGCGCCACCGCTCGTCGCGCCCATCGTCATCGCCCCGCGGGCCCACCTGCACCTCAGCCGGTATGTCCGCCCGCGCCCCGGCCGCCCCCTCCTCCCCCGGGCCCTCCGGTATCGGCCACGACTCAGGCCGTGGGTCACGCCCCGGACCACGCCCCGGATCGCTCTGGCCCCGATCCGGTCCCCGTCGTAGGCGTCGGCTCAACCCCTCGGCCTCCCGTTCGCCCGCACTGGCGCCGACGCTGCCCGTACCGTGTCCCGCGCCCGGCTCGTACACCGTCGTCCAGCCCAGCAGACTGTCGCTGACCACCTGCATATGGTGCTGTCCGCGCACGATCCGGCGGCCCTCGTGCGCCACTGCCGGAACCGGGAAGCCGGTCTTCGCCGCGTACGGCGTCAGCGCCGAGCTGCGCGCCTCCTTCACCTGGAGCACCAGTGGCTCGCCGCGATGGTCCAGCAGCAGGACCACGTAGGAGCGCAGTCCCACGCTCCCCGTGCCCACCACCCGGAACGCCACGTCCTGCACCTCGTACCTGGCCAACAGCGGCAGCCGGTCCTCCGGCAAGGTGTCCAGGTAGGCCGGGAGCGAGGCGGCCACCGCGGCAGCCTCCGCGTCCGGTATGCGTCGCAGGACGGGCGGGGCGTCGACGAACCTCCTTCCGCCCCCGGGTATCTCCTCCGTCGACTTCGCCGCGAACCGCGCGCTGGTGTTCTTACGGGCCTTGGCCACAACCCGCTCCAGCGTGCCCAGCAGGTCACGGGCGTCCGCGTGCGAGACCAGTTGCTCGTCGGCTATCGCGTTCCAGGCGTCGGCGGCCGACATGCCCGCCAATAGCCGCATCGTGCGCCGGTACGCGCCGACCGCGTCCCGGGCCGCCTCCCGGCACTGCTCCTCACTGGCCCCCGCCTCCCGGCCGGCCAGCACCAGCGAGGCCGCCAGCCGCTTCAGGTCCCACTCCCAGGGCCCGTACAGGGTCTCGTCGAAATCGTTGAGATCCATCACCAGCTTGCCGCGGGCGTCGCCGTAGAGACCAAAGTTGCCCGCGTGTGCGTCGCCGCATATCTGCGCGCCGATGCCGGTCACCGGAGCGGTCATCAAGTCGTACGCCATCAGGCCGGCGGACCCGCGGAGGAAGGCGAAGGGGCTGGCGGCCATGCGCCCGACCCGGATCGGGACCAGCTCCGGGAGGCGGCCGGCGTTGGACTCCTCGACCGACGTCACCGCGTCGGGGCGCCCGGCGTCGGGCGTGAACCGGCCTTGCGCGGAGCGTGGCGTCCGCTCCCGGAGCGCCTTGCCGACCGCCTTCGGCGCGGGCCCCCGCGCGTCCGGCCTCGCGAACCCCGGTACGTACGGCAATCGCGTCATCGCACGCCACCTCCCCCTCGTCCCGTGCACCGACCCCGGACCCCGTCGTCCGGCCGCGCCGGACCGTCTGCAGATTCCCGTCGACCCTCGGTCGCCGGAACGCTGTCCCCGCCGCGTGTTCACGACGGTACAGACAGGCCCCGCCTCGCGGCAGGGCCTGTGGATAACTCTGCGTGACAGAGTCGGGTGGGGGTTGTGGGCAGGTTGTGGCGTCTGATCCGGCGCCCCAGGATCAGACGCCGACCGCCTCTTCCATCTCCTCCTCGGCCGCCTCGGCCTGCGCCGGGCTCTCGCCGTTCCGGGCCGTCGCGGCGTGGGCCGGGCTCCGCTCCGGCACCGTCGCGGCCACCGCGGCAGCCGCCACGGCCGTCGCGTTCTCCGCCGCGCTCGCGGCGGCGCGCCGTCGGCGCGTCTCGGCCAGGGACGCCACACCGACCATCACCAGGCCCACGACCAGCCACAGCACCAGCGTCCAGACGTGCCCGGCCAGCCCGTTGCCGTCGAAGTAGACGTGGCTGCGGGTGCCCTCGACGAAGCCGGCGCCGTTCCAGAACGCGTGGAGGGAGGCGAAGAAACCATTCTGCAGCTCGGGGCGGAAGACTCCGCCCGCCGAGGTGAAGTTGAGCATCACGAACAGCGCCATCACACCCAGCGTCGTCCAGCGCTTGAGGAACGTGTGCAGGCCGGTGCCGATCAGCAAAATGCCCGCCGAGTACAGCCAGGCCATGCCCCACAGACCCCACAGACCGTGGTCGACGAGGTGGAAGACCGGTCCGGCGAAGAGCGTCCCGAGGATGCTGACCACGAAGGACGTGCCGACCGCCAGCGCCGCGCGCATCCGGATCGGCAGCACGGCACCAGCACCGCCGATCACCGCGACCGACGCGTACGAGCCGATGCTGATCGCGACCATCAGGAAGAAGAGACCCTGGCTGGTCGGGTCGTCCTCGGCCGGCGGGGCGACATCGGTGACCTTGAGCGGCGCACCCTGCTGGGCCGCCACCGGCGTGAAGATCTTCTGCACAACGGTCGCCGTGGTGTCCGAACCGGCCGTCGCGACCAACAGCTCGGGCGCCGCCTTCGCCCCGCCGCCCTGGGCGGCTGAGGCAGCCGGTGCGGCAGACGCGGTCTGGGCAGTCGGTGCGGCAGGCGCAGTCCGGGCAGTCGGCGTGGCCTGGGCAGTCGGCGCAGTACGGGCCGCCGGTGCAGCCGCAGCGGCCGGTGCAGCGCCGTTCCCCTTCCCGGCCGGTACGTCGCCGCTCTTAGCGGTCGATGCGCCACCGCTCTTCCCGGCCGACGCACCGCCACCGGAAGCCTGCGTGCCCATCACGTACGCGCCGAAGATGTCCTGGTGCTTCAGCTGGTCCACGGCCTCGGCCCGGCTGCCGACCGTGCGGACGTCCAGGCCGCCGTGCGCCTTGTCGTTCATCGACTGGGCGAGCACCTGCGCCTGGGAGCCCGAGCCGACCACCGCCACGGGCAGGTGGTGCGGCTCGGGGTGTGCGAACGCCCCCAGGTAGGCCAGGCCCATCCCGATGCACATCAGCAGCGGCGTGACCAGGTGGGTCAGGACGTGCCGGAGGTCGGCTCGGTGATCGGGGCGGTGGTGGTCGGGACGTCGGACCGAACTCATGCGTCGTGCCTTCTCAAGCTAGTCGCTCAGCTTCGAGTAGTTGGCTTATACAACTCTCATTCCACGTTGTACTATACAACTACTTCAACGAAAGGCAAGTCCCGTGGCCCGCAGAGACGAATCCGTCGAGACCATCCAGCAGGAGATGACCGCGTTCGCCCGCCGGGCACGCGCCACCGCCGCCCGCATGCACCCCGAACTCTCGCTCGTCTCGTACACGCTGCTGGCGCACCTCGACGACCAGCAGGGATGCCGCGCGACCGACCTCGCCGCGCACTACCTCCTGGACAAGTCCACGGTCAGCCGGCAGATCTCCGCCCTGGAGAAGCTCGGCTTCGTGGAGCGCCGCGTGGACCCGGACGACCACCGCGTGCAGGTGCTGCACCCCACGACGAAGGGCGCGCAGATGCTGGCCAACGTCACCGCCAGCCGCCGCCAGGCGTTCCACGAGCGGCTCGCCGACTGGGACGAGGACGACCTGGACCGCTTCGCGTCATATCTGCTGCGCTACAACGTGGCCCAGAAGAAGCACGGCTGACACCCCGCCAACCCGAGCGCCGGCCCCAGCAACTCCCCGGCGCCGCACCCCCGGCGCACCGCGCACGCCGGACGCCGCGCCCCCGCGCCCTCACTTCCGGAAGCGCTCCGGACACTGGCCGCCGTCCGGGAAGTAGGTCTCCGCCCACTGCCCCAGCTCCTTGAGCGCGGAATCCAGCGCCCGCCCGGCCTCGGTCAGGCGGTAGGAGACGCGCAGCGGCGGCCCCCCGTCGACCTCCCGTACGACCAGGCCGGCCGCCGACAACTCCGTGAGCCGGTCGGAGAGCATGCGTTCGCTGATGCCGGGGACCGCCCGGCGCAGCTCGGCGAAGTGCACCGGCCCGTCAAGCAGGACGGACACGATCAGGCCGGTCCACCGCTTGCCGAACAGTTCGAAGACCCGCGCCATGCCGGTGTCCACCTGCCTGCATGTCCGTTCGCCGCGCTCCGCCATACGACCAGGGTACTGCCTTGGCGTTGGGTACTGCGAAAAAGTAAGCTACTATGCTAAACGTAGGAACGTACGGAACCCACCTCAGGGCCGCGCGTCGGCCACGACCGAAGGACCGCACCATGGCCACGCTTCTGCACCTCGACTCCTCCCTGTTCACCACCGACGGCTCCGCCTCGCGTACGGTGACCGCCGCCTTCAGCAAGGCCTGGGAGGAGCAGCACCCCGGCGGCACCGTCGTCTACCGCGACCTCGCCGCCACGCCGCCGCCGCACCTGGAGGCCGACGGCTTCTCCGCCGCCTTCAGTGCCCCCGACGACCTCACCCCCGAGCAGCAGACCGCTTTCGCGAAGCGTCTGGAGCTGATCGAGGAGCTGGAGAAGGCGGACGCGGTCGTCATCGGCGCCCCCATGTACAACATCACGATCCCCTCCACGCTGAAGGCGTGGCTGGACCACATCATCATCATTGGTCGCACCGCCGGGGAGGGTGCGTCCCTGAAGGGCAAGCCGGTCACCGTCGTCGCCAGCCGGGGCGGCGCGTACGGTCCGGGCACGCCCCGCGAGGGCTTCGACTACGTCCAGAACTACCTGGAGGCCGTGCTGGGCACCCTGCTCGGCATGGACGTCGACTTCATCGTCCCCGAGCTGACGATGGCGCCCACCAACCCCGCGATGGCGGACCTCATACCGCTGTACGAGGCCTCCCGCGACAAGGCCCTCCAGGAGGCCGCCGACAAGGCCAAGATCCTCGCCGAACGCCTCGCCGCCTGACGCACCGCCGCCGGCACGCGACCACAGCCCGCCCGGCCGAGCCCCGGACCACCGGCGGCCCGACCAGGCGGGCCCCGACCAGACGCCCCCACCCAGGCGGGTGACGGCCGGCCCCCGTACGACCGGCGGCCCGTACGCCCCGCCCTACGCCCCCAGCTCCGCGTCGCGGGCGAGCAGGGCCGCCTGGACCCGGTTCTCGCATCCCAGCTTGGCCAGAATCCGGCTGACGTACGTCTTCACCGTCGCCTCGCTCATATGGATCCGCTCACCCGCGTCGGCGTTCGACAATCCCTCGCCGAGCAGCGACAGCACCTCCATCTCCCGTTCCGTCAGGACGGACAGCCGCCGCCTGGCCTCCTCCGCACGCCGTGCCGTGCGCGTCGCGCCGCTCCCGCCGCCGGGCCCACTGCCGAGCGCGGCCAGCGAATCGGCCACGTGCCGGGTCGCCACCGGCGACATGTAGGCGTGGCCGTCGCCCGCGGCCCGTACCGCACGGATCAGTTCGTCCGGCGCGGAGTCCTTCAGCAGGAAACCCGCGCTTCCCTCACCCATCGCCCGCAGCACGTTCTCCCGCTCCCCGAACGTCGTCAGGATCAGGGCCCGTACGGACGGAACCGCCCGGCGCAGTTCGGCCAGCGCCGTCAGCCCGTCCATGACCGGCATCTGGATGTCCAGGAGCACCACGTCCGCGCCATGACCGCGCGCGGCCTCGACCGCCTCCTTGCCGTTCCCCGCCTCCGCCACGACCTCGATGTCCCCGGCGGAGGTGAGGATCATCCGGATACCGGCTCTGATGAGCGGCTCGTCGTCAGCGACGATCACCCTGATCACTCGGACTCCCGCACGGGCTCGATCTGTTGTTTCCACGGACAGCGCCATCTTCCCCCCGTTCACGCGCCGGTCCGTCCGGCCGCCCTCAGACCTTCCCCAGGAAGGTCCGCTTCTCCACCAGCTTCCCGTCCTTGAAACAGAACCGGAACGCCCGCTCCGTGTCCCAGTCCTCAGACGGCTCCGTGGACGCGAACGTCTCGCAGCGCGCGCCCTCCGGCTTCGCCGCCCCCTGGTTGTCCAGCCCCGTGTACAGGGGCGATCCCTGTGGCAGCCGCTCACGCACCTCGTCCTCCGACATGCCGGCCTTCAGCTGCTCGTAGGTCTCCGGCGACACCGAACCCTCCTCGATCGCCTTGAACAGCTCCACCGTCCCCCAAGCGGTCAGCGCCCCCATGACCACGACCAGGCCGGCGGCCAGACCGCACCCGACGGCGAACCCGCCGCGCCTGCCGTCCCCGCGGAACCTCGCCGTGTCCGGAGCCGCGTACACCCTGGACCAGTCGATGACCGGCTTGCCGTCCTTGCCGACGCGCACCGCGGGCCCCCCGCGAGCGGGGTCCACGAACCCGCCGCCGGAGCCGGCCGCCCAGCCCGCGTCCTCCGGGACCGCATCAGCCGCCGCCCCCGGCTCCACGCCCATCGCCGCCACCGTCACCGGCCCGTACGGCAGCACCCCGGCGAGCCGGAAACCACCGCTCGGCAGCGGACCGCTGTGCACCATGCCGCCGACCAGCCGGGCCCGCTCCCGCAGCCCCGTCAGCCCCTGGCCGCCGCTGACCTCGGGCCCGCGGGCCGCGCCCGGCGGCACCGGCCCGTTGACGACCTCGACCAGCAGCGAGTCCGGCTCGTAGCGCAACGCCACCGTCACCGGCGCACCCGATGCGTGCTTGTGCGCGTTGGTCAGCCCCTCCTGCACGATGCGATACGCGGCCCGGTCCACCGCCGGGGCCAACGCGAGCGGCTCCCCGGACCGGGAGACCGATATTCGCGCCCCCGCGCCGCTCGACGCCTCGACCAGCCCGTCCACCTGGGCCACCCCGCGCTGCCCCGCGTCCGGCGCCGTACCCGCGCCGATCGCCGGATGCGCCGCCGCGTCCTCGTGCTCGTCACGCAGCAGGCCGACCACCTCGCGCAGCTCGCGCATCGCCGCCACCGAAGCTCCGCGCAGCACACCGACGGCCTCCCGCTGCTGACCGCTGAGCTCGGAGTCCACCTCCAGCGCACCCGTGTGCACGGCGATCAGCGTGAGCTGGTGGCCCAGGCTGTCGTGCATGTCCTGTGCGATGCGCTGCCGCTCGCGCAGGCGCGTCTGGCGGGCGATCATCGCGTTCTCGCGGAGCAGCTGGGTGCGCTGCGCGTGGAGCGTCTCGACCAGGGTGCGGTGCTGGGACCAGTAACGGCTCGCGATGCCGGGCATGGCCACTATGGCCAGGAAGGACACCGCCAGGATCATCAGCTTCTCCGGGGAGACCAGAGGGAAGTCCTGGATCACGGGCGTCGCCATGCTCAGCACGAGCGCCACCGCGAACACCACCAGCGCCCGCGCACTGCCCTCGATCCGGCGCCCGGCCGACCAGCCCGCCACGATCAGCAGCGCCGCTATCCCGCCGAACGGCCAGCTCAGCGTCGCCGCGAAGATCAGGACCGTGCCCGGCAGGGCACGGCGCAGCGGCGAGAGCACCATCACCGCCACCGTCACCAGCCACGTACGGGCGTCACCGCTGTTGTCGAGCTTCTCCATGCCGAGCGCGATCAGCCCCAGCAACAGCGCCAGCAGCAGCTCACCGACGACGCGATACGGCGGCCACTGCTCCGGACGGGCCAGGCACCGCCACACCCGCCCGACCGCGGCCCGGACCGCCACTCCCCGGGCCGCCACCTGTGCTTTCCCCGTGATGTTCACGTACTGAGCGTAGGAAAGACCGGCCCGCCGCCGCAGTCACCGTTCGTCGTTCCCTGCCGCGACGAAAGTCGCGGCTTCCCCACCGCAAGCACCCCACCCCCGAACCTCACCCCCTGCCCACCACCCCCACCCCAGGCCCCCGCCCCACCCCCACAGCCACCAGCGCCCCCACGGCCAGCGCGCCCCCGAGCCACAGCACCCCGGTGAGCCCCCAGCCGTCCACCACCCGGCCCCCGCCGAACGCCCCCAGCGCGATGGCCGCGTTGAACACCCCCACGAACAGCGCCGACGCCGCCTCACGCGCCTCCGGCGCCACCACCATCAGCCACGTCTGCGTACTGACCGACACCCCTCCGTAAGCCAGCCCCCACACCGCCAGCAGCGCCGCCGCACCCGGCACGCCCACGCCCAGGACGGGCACCAGCAGCACAGCACCGGCCAGCACCCCGCAGATCACCACCAATGTGCCGCGCGGCGACCGCCCCGCCCCCGCACCGCCCACGAAGTTCCCCACCACACCCGCGACCCCGTAGACGAGCAGCAGCGTGCTGATCACACCGGCACCGACGCCGGACACCTCCTCCAGGACCGGCCGCACATACGTGTACGCGGCGAAGTGCCCGCCCACCAGCAGCGCCACCACGACCAGCCCCGTCCGCACCCGCGCGTCCCGGAAGAGCCGCAGCACCCCGCCCAGCCGTACGGCGCCCTCGGCGGGCAGCGGCGGCAGCAGCACGCCCAGCGCCACGGCCACCAGCCCCGACACCGCTCCCACCACGGCGAACGCCACACGCCACCCACCGAGTTGCCCCATCAACGTGCCCGCCGGAACTCCGAGCACCGACGCGGCAGCCACCCCGCTGAAGATCAACGCCGTCGCCGCCGCAACCGACCGCGCCGCCACCAGCCGTACCGCCAGCCCCGCCGCGAGCGCCCACACACCGCCCATACCCAGCCCGACCAGCACCCGCGCCGCCAGCATCACCCCGAAATTCGGGGCGTACGCGGCCAGCAGGTTCGCCGCCGCCAGCATCACCATCAGCCCGCACAGCACGATCCGCCGGTCCGCCCGGCCCACCGCCAGGGTGAGCACCGGCGCGCCCAGCGCCGCGACCACACCGGCCACCGTGAGCGTCAGCCCCGCCGTGCCGTCCGTGACCCCGAGCGCACCCCCGATGGGCGTCAGCAGGCCCACCGGCAGCATCTCCGACGTCACCACCGTGAACGTGGCCGCCGCCAGCGCCCCCACCGCGGCCCACCCCGCGCCCCTGCCCCGCCGCAACTCGCCGTCACGGCCCGTTGTTTCCTCAATCGTCGTCATGCACCCCAGCCAACGCGCGGCCGCCCGCGGGAACAACGGCGGACAACTCACGCTTCCATAAGCGTGGCTCATCGATCCGCGAACACCCCGCCCCACCAGCGCGTCCCCATGCCTGCCACCCCGGGCGGCCTGGAGATCCGTGAACTGGAGTGCTTCCTCGTCCTCGCCGAGGAACTCCACTTCGGCCGCACCGGCGCCCGTCTGTACGTCTCACAGAGCCGCGTCAGCCAGCTCGTACGCGCCCTGGAACGCCGCGTCGGCGCCCGCCTCGTCGAGCGCACCAGCCGCCGGGTACGCCTCACGCCCCTCGGTACGGACTTCCTCACCGCCCTCCGGCCCGCCTACGACACCCTGCGCGGCACCGTCGAAGCCACCGTCGCCGCCGCCCGCGGCATCGAGGGCCGGCTGCGCATCGGCTTCCAGGGCACCGCCGACGACCGCATCATGAAGGCCATCGACACCTTTCACACCCGCCACCCCGGCTGCACCACGGAAATCGCCGAAATCCCGCTCCAGGACCCCTTCGGCCCCGTGCGCCGCGGCGAAGTCGACGCCGCCGTCGTCCTGCTCCCCGTCGAAGAACCCGGCCTCGTACTGGGACCGGTCTTCTCCGAACAGCCGCAGACACTCGCGGTCTCCGTACGCCACCCCTTCGCCTCCCGCCCGTCCCTCAGCGCCGAAGACCTGGCCGACGGCCCCCTCATCACCGTCGAAGGCCCCGCGCCCGCGTACTGGCGGCACGCCCAGGCCCCGACCAGCACCCCCGGGGGCCGCCCCGTCCCGCCCGGCCCCGGCGTCCGCACCCTCCAGGAGGGCCTGACACTGGCCGCCGCCGGCCGCGGCGCGATGCTGCTCTGCCGCCCCACGGCGGACTACCACGGCCGCCGCGACATCACTTTCGTACCGGTCACCGGCCTGCCGGACTCCGTACTCGGACTCGTCTGGCACCAGGACCGCGAGACCGCGCGCACCCGCGCCTTCAGCGCGGCCGTCACCGATGTGACGTAGCCCTCACCGCTTCTTTCGGACGAAGGGCCGCGGCGCCGGCCGCGGACCCGGCCACGACAGGAAAGGTACGGGGGCTCCGACGCCGGACCGGGAGGACCCGGGACCGCACCGGGACGACAAAGGACGCCGGGACAACGAAAGACCCCCGGTCCGGGAATCCCGGACCGGGGGTCTCATCTGTGCGCGAGGGGGGAGTTGAACCCCCACGCCCTTTCGGGCACTGGAACCTGAATCCAGCGCGTCTGCCTATTCCGCCACCCGCGCATTGGGTGTGTCATCCGATTCTCTCACGTGATCCGGGGTGTTCCGTCCGGGTCTTGTGCGAGCGCCTTCCGACATCCAGAACATTAGCACGCTGTCCGGGGTGCAATCACATCCGTTCTCCGGAGCCCGCTCGCGACCCGCCCACGGGAGGTTTCCACCGGACTTCCCCAGTCCGCCCGCGACCACCGGCAGACGTCCGGCCGCCCCTCGACAACCCATCCGGCCGCCGCACCGGCACACCCGCCGCACCCCCGGACGTGATCCGCCGGCCCCGGCCCGCCGACGCCGTCCGTATCCGTCCCCGTATCGCCGCCCCGCCCGGTCGGTGAACCCGGCGGTTGCGGGACACTGTGAGTGGGGCACATCTACGATCGCAGTGCCATCGCAACGTCGGCGCGCTCACACCGCGAAGCCATCGCGGTACCGCACCCGCTCCGGCGGCCGGTGACACGGCACGTTTCGCCACGGCGACACCGCGGCCCCATCGTGGTGACACCGGAGTGACGCACCAGCAAGCAGCAGTGAGCAACCTTGTGAGGGGCGACACTCGTCCTCACGGCGGGAAAGGGGAACCAGCCGATTTCCCGGCGCGTGGATACGATCAGTAAGCAGTATCAGGACGACCCTGTCGAAGACCGACCTGACGAAGACTGAGGAAGGAGGTGCCCCCGTGGGAGTACTGAAGCGCTTCGAGCAGCGTCTCGAAGGTCTCGTCAACGGCACCTTCGCCAAGGTGTTCAAGTCCGAGGTGCAGCCCGTTGAGATCGCCGGCGCGCTCCAGCGCGAGTGCGACAACAACGCCACCATCTGGAACCGCGACCGCACGGTCGTCCCCAACGACTTCATCGTCGAACTGAGCACCCCCGACTACGAGCGGCTCAGCCCGTACAGCGGCCAGCTCGGAGACGAGCTCTCCGGCATGGTCCGCGACTACGCCAAACAGCAGCGCTACACCTTCATGGGCCCGATCAAGGTGCACCTGGAGAAGGCCGACGACCTCGACACCGGCCTGTACCGCGTCCGCAGCCGCACCCTCGCGTCCAGCACGTCCCAGGAGCACCCGGGTGCCGCCGCCGCGGCCCAGCGTCCCACCGCGCCCCGCAGCAACCCGTCCGGCCCCGGCGGACATGTGGGCCCGCCCCCCATGCCCACCTCCCCGCCCGGTGCCGCCCAGCCCGCGCCCCGCTCCGGCCAGCCCGGCGCCGGCCCGCAGCCGGGCCCGGCCTCCGACAGCTGGTACCAGGGCCGGGGCGGAGCGGACCGGAGCGCCCAGACGCGGCGCTGGATCGAGATCAACGGCAACCGTCACCAGATCTCCAGGCCCACGCTCGTCCTGGGCCGCAGCACCGACGCCGACGTACGGATCGACGACCCGGGAGTCTCCCGGCGGCACTGCGAAATCCGCGTCGGAACGCCGCCGACGGTCCAGGACCTGGGCTCTACCAACGGCATCGTGGTAGACGGACAGCACACCACCCGCGCTACGCTCCGCGACGGCTCGCGGATCGTCGTGGGCAGTACCACCATCGTTTACCGGCAAGCCGAAGGGTGAAGCGGGGGCAATGTCAGAGCTGACCCTCACGGTCATGCGGTTGGGTTTCCTCGCCGTACTGTGGCTGTTCGTCATCGTGGCCGTCCAGGTCATCCGCAGCGATCTGTTCGGCACGCGTGTCACACAGCGCGGCGCCGCCCGGCGCGGCGGCCAGGAGGCGCGTACGCAGCAGCGCCAGCAGGCCGCACCGCAGCAACAGCGCCGCCAGGACAGCGGCCGCGGCAACAACCGTCAGCGCCGCGGTGCCCCCACAAAGCTGGTGGTCTCCGAAGGCACGTTGACGGGTACGACCGTCGCCCTCCAGGGCCAGACCATCTCCCTGGGACGCGCGCACGACTCCACGATCGTGCTGGACGACGACTACGCCTCCAGCAGGCATGCCAGGATCTACCCGGACCGTGACGGCCAGTGGATCGTCGAGGACCTCGGGTCCACCAACGGCACGTATCTCGACCGGACCCGACTGACGACCCCGACACCGATTCCGCTGGGAGCCCCGATCCGCATCGGCAAGACCGTCATCGAGCTGCGGAAGTAGTACGACAATGAGCGAGCGGAGCGAGCGAGCCGCGGCGGTCCACTCGACGGACCCGAGCGTGCTCCCGACCGGAGGGTGGGCACCGTGCGGATGTACCCCGAGCCGACGGGCGAGGTGCGTATGAGTCTGTCACTGCGCTTCGCCGCCGGATCGCACAAGGGCATGATCCGGGAGGGCAACGAGGACTCCGGCTACGCCGGCCCGCGCCTGCTCGCCATCGCCGACGGCATGGGCGGCCAGGCCGCAGGCGAGGTCGCCTCCTCCGAGGTGATCTCCACCCTCGTCCAGCTCGACGACGACGTCCCCGGCTCCGACATCCTCACCTCCCTCGGTACGGCCGTCCAGCGCGCCAACGACCAGCTGCGCGTCATGGTCGAGGAGGACCCGCAGCTGGAGGGCATGGGCACCACCCTGACCGCCCTGCTGTGGACCGGACAGCGCCTCGGCCTCGTCCACGTCGGCGACTCCCGCGCCTACCTGCTGCGCGACGGCGTCCTGACACAGATCACGCAGGACCACACCTGGGTGCAGCGGCTCGTCGACGAGGGCCGGATCACCGAGGAGGAGGCCACCACCCACCCGCAGCGCTCCCTGCTGATGCGCGCGCTGGGCAGCGGCGACCACGTCGAACCCGACCTGTCGATCCGCGAGGTACGGGCCGGCGACCGCTACCTGATCTGCTCCGACGGCCTGTCCGGCGTGGTCAGCCACCAGACCATGGAGGACACCCTCGCCAGCTACCAGGGCCCGCACGAGACCGTGCAGGAACTGATCCAGCTGGCGCTGCGCGGCGGCGGCCCCGACAACATCACGTGCATCGTCGCCGACGTCCTGGACGTCGACGCCGGTGACACCCTCGCGGGCCACCTCAACGACACCCCCGTCGTCGTCGGCGCCGTCGCCGAGAACCAGAACCAGCTCAGCGACCCCAGCACCCTGCAGACGCCGGCCGCCCGCGCCGCCGAACTGGGCCGCCACCGCGACGCGCCGCAGGCCGCGCCGGGCGGCGCCTTCGGCCCGCCGGGCAGCGGCGACAACGACATCGCGGGCCCGCCACCGGGCTCGTTCGGCGCTTTCACCGACGAGGACTTCCTCAAGCCGGAGCGCCGCGGGGGCCGGTGGATCAAACGGTCGCTGATCATCGTGCTGGCGCTCGCCGTCGTCGGCGGCGGCCTGTACGCGGGCTACCGCTGGACGCAGACGCAGTACTTCGTCGGCGCCAAGGACAACCACGTCGCGCTGTACCAGGGCATCAGCCAGGACCTCGCCTGGATCAAGCTCAACAACGTCGACGAGGACCACCCGGAGATCGAACTCAAGTACCTCCCCGTCTACCAGCGCAACCAGGTCAAGGAGACCATCGCCGTCGACAGCCGCAACCAGGCCATCGACAAGGTCTCCGAACTGGGCAAGCAGGCCAACGCCTGCCGGTCGAAGGAGACCCGGGAAGCGGCGGAGCGCGAGGCGGCGGCCCGCAAGAAGGCCGAGGAAGAAGCCCGCAAGAACAAGGGCGGCAAGCCCGGCAGCCAGACGGGCAAGCCCCCGGTGTCCCCGACACCCACTCCCACCACCAGCCAGACGCCCCCCTCCGAGGAGCAGCAGAAGCTGGAAAAGAATTGCAGCACCCAGCAGTGAGGGCGTAGGGGGCCGTAGAACTGATGAGCAGCAGTACCACCACCACGACCACCGTGGGCACCATCGGTGCCCCGAGCCGCCGCAACACCGAGCTGGCCATGCTCGTCTTCGCGGTGCTCATCCCGGTGTTCGCCTACATCAACGTGGGCCTGGCCAAGGAAGGATCGGTCCCGGCAGGCATCCTGGGCTACTCCCTCGGCCTCGGCCTGCTGGCCGGCGTCACCCACCTCGTCGTCCGCAAGTGGGCCCCGTACGCCGACCCGCTGATGCTGCCCATCGCGACCCTCCTCAACGGTCTCGGACTGGTCTTCATCTGGCGCCTCGACCAAGAGCCGCAGATCACCACCAAGCAGCTCGGCGGCGCCCTGGCCCCCGGGCAGATGATGTGGTCGACGATCGGCGTCGCCCTGTTCCTCGGCGTCCTGATCTTCCTCAAGGACCACCGCGTCCTGCAGCGCTACACCTACATCTCGATGGTCCTCGCGCTGATCCTGCTGATCGCGCCGATCTTCTTCCCGGCCAAGTTCGGCGCCCGCATCTGGATCACCATCCCCGGCGTCGGCTCACTGCAGCCCGGCGAGTTCGCCAAGATCGTCATCGCGATCTTCTTCGCGGGCTATCTCATGGTCAAACGCGACGCGCTGGCGCTCGCCAGCCGCCGCTTCATGGGCCTGTACCTGCCGCGCGGCCGCGACCTCGGCCCGATCCTCGTCATCTGGGCGCTCAGCCTGATGATCCTGGTCTTCGAGACCGACCTCGGTACCTCCCTGCTCTTCTTCGGCCTGTTCGTGGTCATGCTGTACGTGGCCACCGAACGCACCAGCTGGATCGTGTTCGGCCTGCTGCTCAGCGCCGGCGGCGCGGTCGCGGTGGCCACCTTCGAGTCGCATGTGCAGACCCGTGTGCACAACTGGCTCAACCCCCTGGAGCTGCTCAACGGCGGCGTCACCGAGACCGCCCAGGCCATGTACTCCTTCGGCTCCGGCGGCATCCTCGGCTCCGGCCTCGGCCAGGGCTACTCCCGCCTCATCGGCGGCATCGCGCCCAAGAGCGACTACATCCTCGCCACCGTCGGCGAGGAAGCCGGCCTCGCCGGTCTGATGGCGATCCTGCTGCTGTACGGCCTGCTCATCGAGCGCGGCATCCGCACGGCGCTGGCCGCCCGCGACCCGTTCGGCAAGCTGCTGGCCGTCGGCCTGTCCGGCGCCTTCGCCCTCCAGGTCTTCGTCGTCGCCGGCGGTGTGACCGGCCTGATCCCGCTGACCGGTATGACGATGCCCTTCCTCGCCCAGGGCGGCTCCTCCGTCATCGCGAACTGGGCCCTGGTCGCGCTCCTGCTGCGCATCAGCGACACCGCGCGCCGGCCCGCCCCGGCCCCCGCGCCCTCCACCGACGCCGAGATGACCCAGGTGGTCCGCCCGTGAACAAGCCTCTGCGCCGCGTGGCCATCTTCTGCGGCCTGCTGGTTCTCTCCCTCCTCATCCGCGTCAACTGGGTGCAGTTCGTCCAGGCCGACGAGCTGAAGAACGACACGAACAACCGGCGCGTGGCCATCGAGCGCTACAGCCAGCCGCGGGGCAACATCATCGTCGACGGCGCCGCCATCACCGGCTCGACCACCAACGACAGCGGCGACTTCAAGTACAAGCGGACCTACAAGGACGGCCCGATGTGGGCGCCGGTCACCGGCTACGCGTCCCAGGCCTTCGGCTCCAACCAGCTGGAGAAGCTCAACGACAGCATCCTGTCCGGCACCGACGACAAGCTCTTCTTCAGCCGTACGGTCGACATGTTCACCGGCGAGAAGCAAAAGGGCGGCGACGTCGTCACCACCCTGAACGCCAAGGCGCAGAAGGCCGCGTACCAGGGCCTGGCCAAGAGCAAGGGCGCGGTCGCCGCGATCAACCCGGAGACCGGCGCGATCCTGGCGCTGGCCAGCACCCCGTCGTACGACCCCTCCACCTTCGCCGGCATGTCCGACAAGGACGCCAAGGCGTACAACGCGCTGCTGAAGAAGGCCAACCCCGACGAGCCGATGCTCAACCGGGCGCTGCGCCAGACCTACCCCCCGGGCTCGACGTTCAAGGTCGTCACCGCCGCCGCCGCGCTGGAGAACGGTCTCTACACCGACATCAACGCCAAGACCGACTCGCCGCTGCCCTGGTACCTGCCGGACACCGCGCACCAGCCGCTGAACAACGAGGGCAACATCCCCTGCGAGAACGCCAGCCTCAAGGAAGCGCTGCGCTGGTCCTGCAACACCGTCTTCGGCAAGATCAGCGCCGACCTCGGCAACAAGAAGATGAAGGCCGAGGCGGAGAAGTTCGGCTTCAACAACGACGAGGTCGACACCCCGGTACGGGCCGCCGAGAGCGTCTACCCCACCGACAACCGGCCGCAGAACGCGATGGCCGGCATCGGCCAGGCGTCCAACCGGGCCACCCCGCTGCAGATGGCCATGATCACCTCGGCCATCGCCAACGGCGGCAAGCTGATGAAGCCGTACATGGTCGACAAGCTGGTCGCCCCCAACCTCAACGTCGTGCAGCAGCACACGCCGGAGGCGATGAGCCAGCCCATCAAGCCGGAGAACGCGCAGAAGCTCCAGGAGATGATGGAGGGCGTCGTCAAGAACGGCACCGGCACCAACGGCCAGATCGACGGCGTCACCGTCGGCGGCAAGACCGGTACCGCCCAGCACGGCGAAGACAACAAGGACAACCCGTACGCCTGGTTCATCTCCTACGCCAAGACCGACAAGGGCACGCCGGTAGCCGTCGCCGTGGTGATCGAGGGATCGGACACGCTCCGCGGCGACATCGCGGGCGGCAAGCTGGCCGCCCCCATCGCCAAGAGCGTCATGGAGGCGGTACTCGACGGGAAGAAGTGACCCCGGTCACGCCAATACCGGTCGGATATCAGGTGCCGGTCGCGACCGGGCCCCGCATGGCGTGCCGGGTACGGTATGCCCGAACAGCACACCGCCGGACCACACACGGGTGCGGTCGGGACTGACGGAGAGGGCTGGAGAAGCTTATGGAAGAGCCGCGTCGCCTCGGCGGCCGGTACGAGCTGGGCTCGGTGCTCGGCCGCGGCGGCATGGCCGAGGTCTACCTCGCGCATGACACCCGCCTGGGCCGCACCGTCGCTGTGAAGACGCTGCGCGTGGACCTCGCCCGCGACCCGTCCTTCCAGGCCCGGTTCCGCCGTGAGGCCCAGTCGGCCGCCTCGCTGAACCACCCGTCGATCGTCGCGGTGTACGACACCGGCGAGGACTACGTCGACGGCGTCTCCATCCCGTACATCGTCATGGAGTACGTCGACGGCTCCACCCTGCGCGAGCTGCTGCACTCCGGCCGCAAGCTGCTGCCCGAGCGGTCGCTGGAGATGACCATCGGCGTGCTCCAGGCGCTGGAGTACTCCCACCGGGCCGGCATCGTCCACCGCGACATCAAGCCCGCCAACGTCATGCTGACCCGCACCGGCCAGGTGAAGGTCATGGACTTCGGCATCGCCCGCGCCATGGGCGACGCCGGCATGACGATGACGCAGACCGCGGCGGTCATCGGCACGGCCCAGTACCTCTCGCCCGAGCAGGCCAAGGGCGAGCAGGTCGACGCCCGCTCCGACCTGTACTCGACGGGCTGTCTGCTCTACGAACTGCTCACCGTGCGTCCCCCGTTCGTCGGCGACTCGCCCGTCGCCGTGGCCTACCAGCACGTACGGGAAGAACCGCAGCCGCCGAGCAACTTCGACCCCGAGATCACGCCCGAGATGGACGCCATCGTCCTCAAGGCGCTGGTCAAGGACCCCGACTACCGCTACCAGTCGGCGGACGAGATGCGCGCCGACATCGAGGCGGCCCTCGACGGGCAGCCCGTCGCGGCGACCGCCGCCCTCGGCGCGGTCGGCTACGACCAGGACCAGCCCACCGCGATGCTGCGCCCGCAGGACCCCGCGGGCCAGACGTCGATGCTGCCGCCGATGAACCCGGACGACGGCGCCTACGGCTACGACGAGCGGCCCGACCGGCGCCGCGGCGGTGGCGGCCAGAAGAAGAAGCACACCTCGACGATCCTGCTGGTCGTCGCGGGCATCCTCGTCCTGGCCGGTGCGATCTTCATCGGCAAGGCGATGTTCAAGAGCGGCAACACCAGCGCCGACGTCAAGGTGCCGGAGCTGACCGGGCAGACCTTCGAACAGGCCAAGACGGCCGGCGTCAACGGCGGCTTCAAGGTCGTCAAGGCCGGCAGCACGGCCTGCGAGAACGTCGAGAAGGACCAGATCACCAAGCAGGACCCGGCCGCCGGCAAGGAGATCGGCAAGGACGAGTCCGTGAAGGTGACGCTGTGCACCGGGCCGGAGAAGGTCACCATCCCCGACGTCACGGGCCTGACCTTCGACAAGGCGAAGGACGACCTGGCCAAGAAGGGCTTCGAGGACGTCAGCAAGTCCGAGCGGGTCTCCGACCGCCCGGAGGGCACGGTCATCGACCAGGACCCCAAGAGCCAGACCGAGGGCACCAAGAAGACCAAGATCACGCTGGTGGTCGCCAAGAAGTCGCCGACGGTCACGGTGCCGCAGGTGACCGGCCAGGACTTCAACACCGCCTCCAAGCAGCTCACCGACCTCGGATTCCAGGTCAGCAAGACCGAGGAGGAGGCGTCCGACCCGAACCAGGCCGGCAAGGTCACCAAGCAGTCCCCGGACGGCAACTCGCAGGCCAGGACCGGGTCGACGATCACCCTGACCGTCGGCAAGGCGGCCGAGCAGAAGCCGGTGCCCACCGTCGTCGGCCAGAGCGTCAAGGACGCCAAGAAGGCCCTGCAGGACGCCGGCTTCACGAACATCCAGTTCGCCGGCGGCAGCTCGCAGGACGACAAGGCCCGCGTGATCACCCAGGACCCGCAGCCGAACACCCCGTCCGACCCGAAGTCCACGACGGTGACGCTCACCACGATGGGCGGCCCCAGCGGTGACGACGGCGGCGACGACGGCGACATCTTCGGCAACCCGAGCAGCTGGTGGGGACGCCACAACAGGCACTGACCAGCAGCCGCCCGCCGTACGGGAAAGCCCCGGCGCCCTTGGAAGGGAGCCGGGGCTTTGCCGTGGGCAGGAGCGGCGCGCCGGCGGCGCCCGGTCCCGGGGGGACTGGCCGGTGCCGTCCCTAGCGCAGTTCCTTCGGCGGCGTGCGCTGGGCGTCGACCTTCTCGGTGCGCTCCAGCTCGCCCCAGACGATGTAGCGGTACGTGGAGGTGTAGACGGGCGTGCAGGTCGTCAGCGTGATGTAGCGGCCCGCCTTGCGCTTGCCGGACTCCTTGGGGACGTCGTCCAGGACGTCCACGTTGTACTTCGAGGTCTCGTCCAAGGACGCGTAGACCTTGTAGATGTACCAGGTGTCCTTGGACTCGAAGACGATCGGATCGCCGTCCTTGAGCTTGTCGATGTTGTGGAACTTCGCACCGTGTCCGTCGCGGTGCGCGGCGAGCGAGAAGTTGCCCTTCTTGTCCTGCGGGAGGGCCGACTTGACCGGCTCGGTGTAGTAGCCGGCGACGCCTTCGTTGAGGACGTCGGGGTCGATGCCCTTCTTGACGAGCACCTCGCCGTTCTTCATCGCCGGAACGTGCAGGAAGCCGATGCCGTCCTTGGTGTCGAGCGCGCCGGGGCCCTGCGGGGTCTGCGCCCAGTTCTTGCGCACCGTGTCGCCCTGCTTGTGCGCCTCGCGGTCGGCGAGGACGTTCGTCCACCACAGCGAGTAGACGACGAACAGGGCCAGGATCAGCCCCGCCGTGATCAGCAGCTCGCCGATGACGCTGACGACGGCGGCGACGCGCCCGCGCAGACGGCGCGGCGGCGTGGACGCCGGCTGCTCCGCCGCCGGGCCGGTGTCCTCGTCGTGTCCGGTGGCAGTCACCGCGTGGTACCCCTCTTACGTTCGCTCAGCTGACGAGCGCATCCGGCTTGCCCTTGCTCCGCGGCCGCTCCTCGACCATCTTGCCCCAGACGATCATCCGGTAGGTACTGGTGAATTCCGGGGTGCAGGTCGTGAGCGTGAGATAGCGGCCGGGCCCCTTGAAGCCGGAGCCCGGCGGCACCGGGCCGATCACCCCGATGTTCCGCGGCGAGGTCTGCGGAAGGATGCTCGCCATCTCGTACGTGTAGTACGTGCTGCCCGTCTCGACGACGATCTTGTCGCCCTTGGCCAGCTTGTTGATGTAGCGGAACGGCTCACCGTGGGTGTTGCGGTGCCCGGCCACCGCGAAGTTGCCCTGCTTGTCCCAGGGCATCGCCGTCTTCACGCTGTTCTTGTCGTAATGGCCGACCATGCCGCGGTCCAGCACCGCGGGCTTGCTGATGCCCTCGGCGATCGGGACCTTCACGTCCAGCTTGGGGATATACATGATCGCGAAGCCCTGGCCGGGCGAGAAGGCGTCGGGCTTGCGGTCCTCGGCGCCCTCGTCCCACTCGTGCTCCAGGCTGCTGGCGGCGCCGCCCGCCTGCTGGTGCGCCAGGACGTTCGTCCACCACAACTGGTAGGTGACGAAGAGCAGCATCAGGACGCCGAGGGTGATGAACACCTCGCCCACGGCGCGGCTCGCGATGACGCCGGGGCTCTCCTTGCGGGCCCGCTCGGCCCGGCGGGCCTCCAGCCGCGACAGGGGCGCGGAAGGCGCCTCAGCGGCCGGTGAGGCGGCGTCGGCAGTGTTCGCCGGGGTACCACGCCGTCCGCGCCTGCTGCCGCGCTTGGCGGCCTCCTGGGCGGCTTTACGGCGTGCGGCGCGGCCACCGGTCGCCGGTGGGACCGAAGGTGTCGCGCCGGAAGCCGCGTCCAGATCGGTTGAGGCCGTCGGGGGCGTCGGCAGCGGCTCGGTTTCACGTGAAACAACGTCGGGTCCGCCGCGGTGACGGCCGGGCTCATCGGCCTGACGGAGCGCCATGGTCTCGGCGTCGTAGACAGAATCCGGGCCCGGGGCGGGTGCCGGGGCCAGGCCCGGGGCATCGGACGGGCCCACGGCGTCGACCGGTCCGGGCACGTACCGCGGGTTCAGGACCGGGTCCGTCTCCGTCGCGTACACGGGGGCCGGGGTCGGGTGCGCCTGGTGCGCCGGGGGCGTCGGGTGCGAGAAGGCCGGAGACGGTTGTGCCGGGTATGCGGAGACCTGGGGCTGGGCCGAGCCGGGTATCGGGCCGGTCGCCGAGTGGCGTGGGGACTGCCGCCGGCCCGGGGCCTGCTGCTGCTCCGGGGAGGGCGCCACCGGGGCCTGATGCGGGCGGAACCACGGGGACCCGCCCCGGCCCGACGCGGGCTGCGCCGCCCCCGGCGCCTGCCGCGTTCCCGGCTGCGTTCCCGCTTGTGTTCCCGCTTGTGTTCCGGACCCAGGCCGCGCCGCTCCCGGCTGCGCGTCCCGCCCGGGGCCCGATTGCGGCTCCCGCGCCGGGGGGCCGCCCGGGAGCGGGTCCGTCAGCGGGTCGTCCAGTCGCCCGACGGCCGCCTCGAACGCGTCCTGGCCGTACGCGCCACCGGCGTCACGCGACGGCTCGTAGGACCTCCCCTCGCGCTCGGGGCGGAGGTCAGTCACGCGCCGACCTTGCCGACCACCGGGGCGAGCCCCGCCGAACGCTCCACCGCACCGGAATCGCCGCACTCCACCAGCCAGTTGGCGAGCATCCGGTGGCCCCACTCGGTCAGTACCGACTCGGGGTGGAACTGGACGCCCTCCACCGGCAGTTCACGGTGCCGCAGCCCCATCGCCACACCGGTCACGGCGTCGTCGCCCGTCCAGGCGGTGACCACCATCTCGTCGGGGACGGTGCCGGGCGTGACGGCCAGGGAGTGGTAGCGGGTGGCTGTGAAGGGCGTGGGCAGCCCCTTGAAGACGCCCGCGCCCTCGTGGGAGACCAGGGATGTCTTGCCGTGCAGCAGCTCGGGGGCCCGGCCCACGACACCGCCGTACGCCACCGCCATCGACTGCAGCCCGAGGCAGACCCCGAAGACCGGCACGCCCGTGTCGGCGCAGTGCCGGACCATGTCGACGCAGACACCGGCCTGCTCGGGAGCGCCCGGCCCGGGGGAGAGCAGCACACCGTCGAAGCCGTCCTGCGCGTGCCGCAGCTCGACCTCGTCGTTGCGCAGCACCTCGCACTCGGCACCCAGTTGGTAGAGGTACTGGACGAGGTTGAAGACGAAGCTGTCGTAGTTGTCCACGACGAGGATCTTTGCGGTCATCGGACGGCGCCCATTCCTCGGTCGACGGTGACGTCGTTGAAGGGGAGCAGCGGCTCCGCCCACGGGAAGACGTACTGGAAGAGCACGTAGACGATCGCCAGCACCAGCACGAGTGAAATCAGCGCCTTCACCCATGCGTTACCCGGCAGATGCCGCCAGATCCAGCCGTACATGCTGTCGCTGTCCCTACTTGCCGATGACGATGACCGTGTCGATCGATGTCGATCGCCCCACCAGACTAAAGGGCGAGGGCGGCGACCGGGGGGTCAGCCGGTCAAAGCCGACGGCCTTCCACGTTCCACGGGTTGGGTGGAATCCAGGTGTGCCCAGACGATCAGCCGGTGGCTGTGGCCCCACTCCGGCTCGCAGGTCGTCAGGGTGAGATAGCGCCCCGGTCCGCTGTATCCCGATTTGCGCGGTACGGGGTCGATGACTCCGATATCGGTGGGCAGCGTCGTGTAGGGGCGTCGGTCGATCCGGTAGGTGAACCAGGTCGTGCCGTCCGTGAGGACCACCGCGTCGCCCGGCCGCAGCCCGGGGAAGTCCTTGAAGGGATCGCCGTAGGTGCGGCGGTGCCCCGCGACCGCGAAGTTGCCGCGCTCGCCGAGCCGCGCGGTGCGGTCGTAGTGCCCGAGCCCCTTCTTCAGCACGTCCGTCCCGGTGCCCTCCAGTACGGGTTTGCTCCAGTCGGCGCCGAAGCGGGGGATGTACATCACGGCGAAGGACTTGCCGGCCTCGTAGCGCGGCTGCCGCTCACCGGACCCGCCCGGCTGTCCTGCGGAGCCGCCGGGGCTCCCGGTGGCGGCCGGGCCGGTGGACCACTGGTCCTGGAGCCTGCCGATCTCGCCGTCCATCGCGCTGTCGGCCCGTACGCCCGTCCAGAACAGGACGTACACCACGAAGAGCACGATCAGCGTGCCCACCGTGACGCAGACCTCGCTGAACGTCCGGACGACCAGCCGCCCCGCCGGAGCGCGCCCGCGCCCCGCACCGGGCCGCCCCCTCGCCCCGTACCGCGCCGCCGCGGACCGTGCCGTCATTGCGGACCGCCCCCTCCCCGGCCGCCGGCGCCGGTGCGGGCGGCCGGCGGATCACGGCTTCACAGGCTGTGCGTAGTGGAGATCCACTGTGCCGGAGTAGCCGGGCAGAGTCACCGTCTCGTGCTGGTCGACTTTCCAGCCGAGGCCGTAGGCGTTCACGTACTGCATGTAGTTCTGGATGGCCGGGGAGGCGGTCAGCGCCCGGTTCAGCGCCGCGCGGTCGCCGACGGCGGTGACCTTGTACGGCGGCGAGTAGACCCGGCCCTGGAGGATCAGGGTGTTGCCGACGCAGCGCACCGCGCTGGTGGAGATCAGCCGCTGGTCCATGACCCGGATTCCCTTGGCGCCGCCCTGCCACAGGGCGTTGACCACGGCCTGCAGGTCCTGCTGGTGGATGACCAGGTCGTTGGGCTGCGGCTCCGGTACGCCGGGGATCTTGGCGGTGGCGTTCGGCGGGGCGTCGGTGAGGGTGACGGTCATGCCCTGGCCGGCGACCGGCTTGGTGCCCGCGTTCTTCTCCAGCGCCGCCAGTCTGGCGTCCTCGGCGTCGGAGTTGCCGCTGTCCTGGTGCGCGAGGGCGTCGACCTCGCCGCGCAGCGCGGCGTTGCGCTCGTCGTGGGCGCCGTTCTTGTGGCTGCGTTCCTGGATGAGGTCGGACAGGCGCAGCATCGAGTCGTCGGACCGCAGGTCCGTGCCGCGCGCCGTGTCGAAGCTCAGCCAGAAGATCAGCCCGGCGAGCGCGAAGACGGCCAGTGTCAGCAGGCGCACCGGCCGCAGGCGGCGGCGCGGCGGGCGGCCGGGGGAGTCAGCGGAAGTGCTCAACGTACCCTTGCTCCTTACGACGCCGCGGAAGCACTACGCTAACGGACGCCCGGGGAAGGAATCCGCTCCCCGTCACCGGCCCGCCCCACGCATCATCCGCCCCCAGTGCGGTCACGCAGATCATCGACAGGAGAGTTCCTCGTGCCGAAGTCACGGATCCGCAAGAAGGACGACTTCACGCCGCCGCCGGCGAAGCAGACGACCAGTCTGCGCATGAGTTCCGGCCGGGGCTGGGTGGCCCCGGTGATGCTGGCACTGTTCCTGATCGGTCTGGTGTGGATCGTGCTCTTCTACGTCACCGGCGGCGACATGCCCGTCAAGGCGATGGGCAACTGGAACATCGTGTGCGGGTTCGGCTTCATCGCGGTGGGCTTCGGCGTGTCCACCCAGTGGAAGTAGCCCGGAGCGGCGACAGCCACCACGATCACCGGTACGGCCGGGGCCGCTGAGCCCCGGCGCACCGGCCCTTCACGACGCCCGTGCCCGGCAGGGCGGCCACGGCGGCCGGCCTGCCGGGACCGCCGTTCCGGCCCTGCCGCAGGCACCGTCGCGCAAGCCTTGCCCAAGGCCATCCACACGGTTATCCACAGCCGGGGAAAACTTCAGAAGATCTGTGGATAACTTCCCGGCCGTTGACGCCGGTGTGACTGGCGACCCGCCACCCGGACCACCGTCCCCCTCGTCCTGCCTGGGAAAACGCAGCCCCGTACGGGCTTGGACACCCGTTCCCCACCCGGTGCACAAGATCCGACACGCGCTGTGGACAACCCCTGCCCGAAAGCGCATCTCCCCGGGTTTGCACAGGCCGGCACGCGACCACCGCACACCGTGCCCCGGCCGGTCTCAGCCCACGAGCTGGACGGTCCGTACCCACACCACCGCGACGATCACGAGGAACGCCACCGCGAATGTCGCGCCCTGCACCAGCGCCCGCCGCTCCCGCGGCGCGTGCACCATCCCGTACGTCACCGCCGCGCCCACGACCAGCCCGCCGACGTGTGCCTGCCACGCGATGTTGGGCCAGGCGAAGGTGAAGACCAGGTTGAGGGCCAGCAGGATCAGCACCGGCCGCATGTCGTAGTTCAGGCGGCGCATCAGTATGGCCGTCGCGCCGAGCAGGCCGAAGACCGCGCCGGACGCTCCCAGCGACGGCTGGTTCTGCGCGGCCAGCAGATACGACAGCGCGCTGCCGCCGAGCGCGGACAGCAGGTAGAGCGCGAGGAAGCGGACCCGGCCGAGGGCCGCCTCCAGCGGCGGGCCCAGCCACCACAGCGAGAGCATGTTGAAGATGATGTGCATCGGCTCCTGGTGCAGGAACGCCGCCGTCAGCAGGCGATAGAACTCGCCCTCGGCGACGCCGATGAACTTCATGTCCTCGGGGACGAAGGCCCCGCCGATCATCTCCAGTTCCTGCACCAGGCCGCTGCCCACCGACAGCACCGCGAGGAACACCGCGACGTTGATGCCGAGCAGGATCTTGGTGACCAGCCGGGTGTCCGTGGTCAGCGCGCCGCCCGCGACCGTGCGGGGGGCGGTGGCCTGCGCCGTACGGCCCGTGCCGCCCGCGCCCCGTACGCACTCCGGGCACTGGAATCCGACCGACGCACTGACCATGCACTCGGGGCAGATGGGCCGCTCGCAGCGCGTACAGCTGATGCCCGTCGCGCGGTCCGGATGGCGGTAGCACCCGGGCGCGGCATCGCCCGCCCGCGCGTCCCGCGGCTCCTGTGGGCTGCCCGGCGCCTGGTCCATGGTCCCCTCGGTCCCTCGTGCCGAATCCATGCGGACGTCACCGCACGAACGACGTGCGCGCCCCACCCGATCTACGACCGGGCAGGGCGCAATGGTTCCCGCGCAGCCGCGCGCCGGGGCCGCCAGGGTCCCGGGCCGGCTGTCGCGGTGACGCGATGCCGCGCGTCAGCGGTTCTCGACGACGACCGACTCGATCACGACGTCGTTGACCGGACGGTCGGTGCGCGGGTTGGTCTGGGTCGCCGCGATGGCGTCCACGACCTTCTTGCCCGCGTCACTGGTGACCTCACCGAAGATGGTGTGCTTGCCGGTCAGCCAGGTCGTCGGGGAGACCGTGATGAAGAACTGCGATCCGTTGGTCCCCGGGCCGGCGTTGGCCATGGCGAGCAGGTACGGCTTGTTGAAGGAGAGGTCCGGGTGGAACTCGTCCTTGAACTCGTACCCCGGGCCGCCGGTGCCGTTGCCCAGCGGGTCGCCGCCCTGGATCATGAAGCCGCTGATCACCCGGTGGAAAACCGTGCCGTCGTACAGCTTCTCCGTGGACTTCTTGCCGGTCTCCGGGTGCGTCCACTCGCGCTCGCCCTTGGCGAGTTCGACGAAGTTCTTCACCGTCGTCGGGGCGTGGTTCGGCAGGAGCCGAATCTCGATGTCGCCCTGATTGGTCTTCAGGGTGGCGTAGAGCTCTTCAGCCACGATCTACCTTCCATAAGTCTGCACTGACGAATCCCGATCCTCGCATGGACGTCCGTCCGGCACCCGGACACCGCCACGTTCCCGTTCCCCTTTCCGCCACCAGTCCCCGCCGAACCGGCGCACGGTCCGGCAAAGCGTGGCATTGTCATCACAAGGCTCCGTAAGGTCCCCAATGACCCGGATGCCCGCCCGCACATGCCGTATGTCGTGCGTGCAGGCATGATCTTGAATCGGGTGGACAGGCGACACAGCAGACGTTGGGGAACAAACCCCTGAGCCCCCCGGACACGCCACCGAGGAGGAGGATCCCGTGACCCGCAAGGACAGCGTGCGCGCGGCGACCAGTTCGGCCAAGGACAGCGTGCGGCACGCGGCGGAGGTGGTGGCTCCGTATGCCGGTACGGCCAAGGACACCGCCGCGCACTACGCGCACGAGGCCCGTACGCGACTGGCACCCAAGGTGGCCGAGGCCGCTCACCAGGCACGCAGCCAGTACGACGCCCACCTGCAGCCGCGCATAGAGCACGCCCGCGGCGCCCTGCCACCGAAGGTCGACGCGGCCGCCAGCCGCGCCGCCGTACGCACCCGCAAGGCCGCGCGCCAGGCCGCCGACTACACCGCGCCGCGCGTGGAACAGGCCGTGCACAGCGCCCGGGCCGCCGCCGAGCCGGTACGCGAGCAGGCCGTGGCACGCGGCACGGCCGCCATCGCCGCCCTCCGCGGCCAGGTGTCGGCCAAGGAGATCGACAAGCTCGTCAAGAAGCACAACCGCCGTCGGCGCGCCGGGAAGGCCGCCAAGCGCCTCGCGATCGTGGGCATCCTCGCCGGCGGCGCCTACGCCGCCTGGAAGTGGTGGGACAAGCAGGCCAACCCGGACTGGCTGGTCGAGCCCCCGGCCGCCACCGAGGTCAACGAACGCGCCACCCTGACCGCCGTCGACGGCACGCCCGAGGCCGCCGTACTGGACCCGGAGGTCCAGGCCAAGCAGGCCGAAGCCGAGGCCGACGACCGCGGCGGCCCCAAGCCCTGACCGCCACGGCCCGCGCCCGGCGGCCCAGTGGCCCCACACGCAAAGGGCCCCGCGGCCCCGGCGCCCCGGCACCGGCTCGCCGACGCAGGCGTCCCGGCGCAGCCGGCCCGGCCCGCCCCGGCCCCAGGCACGAAAAAAGACCCCTCCCACCTGCGTTTCCGCAGCCGGGAGGGGTCTGGTGGTTGTGGAGCCCAGGGGAGTCGTGTCCGAAATCGTCACCTTCCTGACCTGCCGAAACGTCAGGTTTGCAGGACTGAACTACCGCGTGGCTGCCGCACTGCAAGCCATGGCCGACCGAGCCGCCCTGGTGCCTTCCCAGGGCGGCACGGTACTCAGGGCGAAGAGCGGCGGCTCATCTGAACCTGGGGAAAGCTCGTAGGTATCTGTCAGCTGAATGTCGGCGCGCCATGAAACATGGGGCGCCGCGGCTGCCATGTGCGTGATCAGCGGCGCTGGACTTCGCCTGTCCGACCTCACACGGCGACGAGCCGGACCCGGTCACCACAGAGCTTGGTCATGTCGTCGATGTCGGACGTCAGCATGACCACTGGACGCCGCTGCCGCAGGGCGGCCTCGGCCACGGCCGCATCGATGGCGTACTGGTGACCGTGCAGCCCTGCCCCCATCAGCAGCGCCGAGGCCGTCTTCGCCTCCTCGTCGCCCACCGGGATCACTCGTAGACCGGACAGCAACCAGCTGAGCCGGGCCTTGTTCGTACGGGCGTGGACGGCTTCGATGATGGTGAGCGAACAGATCACCACCTCCATACCACGCGACCGCGCCTCCGCGATCAGCGCCACCACGGTCTCCTCATCGGCGAGCAGCTTGGAGAGCCCCTCACTGTCCAGGACCAGCGTCCCCTCGTGGCTCAGCTTGCGGCGGGCCACTGGCCCTCCTCGGCGAACACCTCGTCGAACACCTGCCGCGCCCGCTGTTGCGCCTGCTCGGACACCGGCCCCTTGCGGCTCTCGTAGTCGGCCAGGTACTCGTCCAGCACCTGTCCCCTGAGCTCCCGCTCGACGGCTGCGGAGATGAACGCGGAGAACTCCCGCTTGCCGACCCGGGCCCGGATCGCCTCCGCGGTTCCCTCGGGCAGAGACAGACTGACCCGAGTCGCCGGGCCCTCACCGATGCTGTACATCGCCTCAGACATAGAACCGATTGTGTCAAACAAGTAGGAATCCAGAAAGCCCTGCACGCCCCAGCCCGCTCCGCGAGATCTACCGGAGCGCGACCACCGGAGCGGGACCAGAGGACAGCTCCCCGAGACACCGTGCGAGCCCAGGGGAATCCCCTACGGAAGAAAGGGTCCTCCCAGGCCCCATGAAGACGGGCCGCCGAGGGCTTACGTCAGCACCATCGTGCTGACATGTCAGCACGGGAAATTGGGACAAAAACACCCCCCTAACCGCGTTCCCGCAGGTCAGAGGGGTGATAACAAGTGGAGCCTAGGGGAGTCGAACCCCTGACATCTGCCATGCAAAGACAGCGCTCTACCAACTGAGCTAAGGCCCCGTCGCGAACCAGGGTACCCGGTGCCCGGGAGGTTTCCCGACCGGGTATCGCCGCGCGCAGGTGCTCTCCGTAGGATGCTTCGCGAGATTCGCGGCAGCGAAGCGCGATCGGGGAGACAGGGGAGACGCCATGGACGCAGCACAGCAAGAAGCCACCGCGCGCGCTCGGGAACTGCAGCGCAGCTGGTACGGCGAGCCGCTCGGCGCGCTGTTCCGCCGTCTCATCGACGATCTCGGCCTCAATCAGGCCCGTCTCGCGTCCGTACTGGGGCTTTCCGCGCCCATGCTCTCCCAGCTCATGAGCGGCCAGCGGGCGAAGATCGGCAACCCGGCCGTCGTCCAGCGGGTCCAGGCGCTCCAGGAACTGGCCGGGCAGGTCGCCGACGGCAGCGTGAGCGCAGCCGAGGCCACCGACCGGATGGACGAGATCAAGAAGACCGCGGGCGGGTCGGTGCTGAACAACACCGCGCAGGCCACGTCGTCCACGGGAGCGACGACCGTGCGGCGTGTGGTGCGCGAGATCCAGTCGTTGCTGCGCTCGGTTTCGGCCGCCGGCGACATCATCGACGCCGCGAACACCCTCGCCCCCACCCACCCCGAACTGGCAGAGTTCCTCAGGGTCTACGGAGCGGGACGCACCGCCGACGCGGTCTCCCACTACGAGTCCCACCAGAGTTAGACGGCGAGCAGCCGGAGGCGGCGCGCGCGACGGCCTCCGGAAGTCGGGAAGTTCGGTGGTTCGGTAGGCGGACGGGGCGCAATGGGTGAGGTCTTCGCCGGTCGGTACGAGCTGATCGACCCGATCGGGCGGGGCGGCGTGGGTGCCGTCTGGCGCGCCTGGGACCAGCGGCGCCGCCGCTATGTGGCGGCCAAGGTGCTGCAACAGAGCGACGCGCACACACTGTTGCGCTTCGTACGCGAGCAGGCCGTACGGATCGACCACCCGCACGTGCTGGCCCCCGCGAGCTGGGCCGCCGACGACGACAAGGTCCTGTTCACCATGGACCTGGTGCACGGCGGTTCACTGGCGCACCTCGTAGGGGACTATGGGCCGCTGCCGCCGCGCCTGGTGTGTGTACTGCTCGACCAGCTGCTGTCGGGGCTGACGGCGGTGCACGCGGAAGGCATCGTGCACCGCGACATCAAGCCCGCGAACATCCTGCTGGAGGCGACCGGCACCGGCCGGCCGCACGTGCGGCTGTCCGACTTCGGCATCTCGATGCGCAAGGGCGAGCCGCGCCTGACCGACGCCAATTACGTAGTGGGTACGCCAGGTTACTTCGCGCCGGAACATATGCTGGGCGCCGAACCCGACTTCCCCGGCGACCTCTTCGCCGTCGGCCTGGTCGCGGTGCACCTGCTCACCGGGGCCAGGCCGGACGCCCAGAGCCTGATCGAGCACTTCGCGCAGCACGGTACGCCGGAGGCCCCCGAGGACATCGCGGAGCCGCTGTGGCAGGTGCTGGCGAACCTGTTGCAGCCCGACCCGGACCTGCGCTTCAAGACGGCCGCGGGCGCGCGCAAGGCGCTGCTCGCGGCGGCCGAGCTGCTGCCGGAAGCGACGATCGAGGACGAGGTCGTCGAGGTCTTCGACCACATCGGGCCGCTGCCGTCCGGCTTCGGGCCGAACGGCCCGCTGCGGGGCAAGCAGGCGCGCGCCGCGTCGGGCGCGGACGCCGGACATGGAGCGGGCACCGGGCCGCGTACGGATGCCGGGCATGGGGCGGGGGCCGGATCGAGCACGGACGCCGGGGCCGGTGCGGGCGGCGGGCGGCCGGGGGCGGCGACGCCACCGGCCCGTACGAACATGTCGGACACCGGCAGCTTCCTCATCGCGCCGCCGTCCAACGGCTTACCCGCACCGCAGCACCCCGCGCCACACACACCGGACGCCCACGCCTCCCGCGCGCAGGCGAGCCCTCAACCCGGCGCCCAAGCGAGTCCGCAGTCCAGCGCAGCCTCCGGCCCGCAGGCAAGTCCGCAGCCCGGCCCTGTCCCCGAGCCGTCATCCGGCCCGCAGCCCGGCCCTGACTCCGGCCCGCAAGCTGTCCCGCAGTCGGGCTCAACCTCCGGCCCGCAGGCAGCTCCGTACGGCGGAGGCCCGCACGGAAACCCTTACGCGGCCCCCCAACCCCCCACCACCCCACCGACCTTGCCCCCGTCCCGCCCCTTCGGCCCTCCACCGGCCCAGCCCGCGCCCACCCGGCCGTACACGCCCGGCCACCCGCAGCCCCTGCCGCCCGCGGGCCGCGCCCCGGCCCACCGGCACCGGGCGCTGCCACAGCGGCGGCCAGGACCGCCTCCGAAGGTCGCGGTCCCGGTCATCGTCGTAGCCCTGCTGTGCATCGCAGTCGGTGTGTGGGCCCTGGCCGTCAGCTGACCTGCCGCGCGCGGCAGGCAAGTACCGTTCAGCGCTGGTCAGCCGCTCGGCCGCCGCCTCGCCTGCGCGCTGCCAGCGTCCACACGCCCAGCGCCAGCAGCAGCACCGTCCCCGTGCTGATGCCTCCGTACCCGACCACGCGCAGCGCGTCGTCCGCAGTTGCCTGTTGCGTCGTCAGACCCTCGTCGGACGCCGCGCGTTCCTGCGGCGTGACGGTGAAGTCAGTGGTTTTCTCACGGTAGCCGGGGCCCGGCTGCGGGCGCCCTGTCGGGTCGACGCGCAAGGTGATCGGCGTGCCGTCCTTGAAGTACTTCGCGGCGTCCGGGTGCAGCGACACGGCGAGGTAGTACGAGCCCGCGAAGCGCATCGCGCTGACCGGGGCGGTGGCGTTGTAGCGGTTGCCGTAGTCCACCGGGGCCGTGGCGACCTTGGCGGCGGCGGGCTTGCCGTCGTACGCGATGAAGCGGGTGTCGCTGACCGGGCCGCGTGCCGGGTTGTAGACCCCCAGCCCCAGCGCGCTCGCCACGAGCCGCGAGCCGGCCACCGCGCCCTTCCCCCGCACCGCCCCGTATCCGCCCGCCAGCGCCCCGCCCGGCAGTTCCACGCTCACGCTGAGCTGCTGCCCCCAGTCCACCGGCACCCGGTAGAACCGGGTCTCCCCCGGCCTGATCCGGTCCTGCCACACCCCTTTGCCGATCGGCCCGGCGTCGTTGAAGCCGGTGCCGCCCTCGATGTCCTTCTTCGTGCCGCCGGTCAGCGGTACGGGCGTCGCGGTGGACCAGGTTCCCGGGCCGGGTTGCGCGGGCGGGGTGCCCGTCAGGCCGGGCTCGCGCTGGAAGCGCAGTTCGACGGGCCAGCGTCCCGATCCCTCCGCGGCGGCCCTGCCCACCCGTTTGACGACGAAGTAGTAGTCGCCTGCCTGTTGGCAGTTGGTGCGCGGGCCGTCGCCGCGGCGGGTGGCGTAGTCGGCGATCGGGTAGGCCATGCCGCGGCCGTGGAAGGACGTACTGCCGCCCGGGGAGCAGGCGTTGCCGTCGGCGTCGCGGATGCTGACCTTCAGGCTGTCGGTGTGGTCGGCGACCTCGCTGCCGGGCCGCGGCGCCGCCACCGCGGAGAAGTAGGCGCTGGACTTCGCGTCCAGGCGCACGGCGTAGTACTTCTCGTCGCCGCGGGCCAAGGTGTCGGTGTATGTTCCGGGCGCGATCCGCGGCGCGCCGGACGGACCCTCCCCGCCCCGTACGGGCTGGGCCCCGGCCGCTGTCCTGTAGACGGGCGGACCGTTGCGTAAACCGTCCGCCCCCGCGGGTCCCGACAGCACCGGTACGGACACGAGCACGGGCACCAGTACGGGCACCAGCCTCCCGGCGCGCCCACCCCTCTTCGTGCGCCCCCTGACCACGAGCCACCCCTCACCACTTTTGCTTTTGCAAGCTACTTATGTGCTATGGCAAACCCGCAGGAACGGTCGCACCGCGCGCCGTCCCGCCCCCGGACGCACGAGACCCCGGTCACCGTCGCGCGGTGACCGGGGTACGTACGTTGATTACGAACTGCTCTGCGTCTCACACACCCGAACCTGCGGGCACGGAGTCGGTCGCCTCCGTCCACAGATCCTGCTCGGCGCGATCCGCCTGGATCTGGCGGTACACGAGGAGCCCGCCGATGGCGGCCAGTGCGACCAGGAGAAGCTTCTTCACCGCGCGACCTCGTCTTTCGTTGACGTAGGGGACCTCTGGGGGCCGATGATACACACCGGCCGATACCGTTCGGTGACCTAGGGCCCGACCCATGCGCAGCGGTCCACCGTCGGTCACGGGAGCGGACCCGAACGCGAAAGAGGCCCTACCGTTTCCGATAGGACCTCTTCGCGCTGGTGGGGCTAACAGGACTTGAACCTGTGGCCTCTTCCTTATCAGGGAAGCGCTCTAACCGTCTGAGCTATAGCCCCGCGCTGCACCGAAAGATTAGCGCACTTCAGAGGCATTCCCAAAATCGTGCTCCGGGAGCCCGCGGGCCCCCGGACGGGGCCGCGGCACGGCCCCTTCCAGGGAGGTCGGCGACCGTCACTCGTCCTCGGCGAGGGTCAGCTCCACGCCGCCCACGAACCCGGCCGAGATGTTGTAGATGAAGGCCCCGAGCGTGGCCAGCGCCGTCGCGAGCACGACGTCGATGACCGCGATGACCGCCGTGAACAGCAGCACCCGCGGCAGCGACAGGAACGTCTGCAGATCGAAGCCGCCGCCGTCGCCCGACCCCGTCGCCTCGCTGATCGTGCCGCCGACGGTGGAGAAGACGCCCATCGCGTCCATCACCATCCACAGCACGGCGACCGCCACGATGGTGCAGATCCCGAGCGCGATGGACAGCAGGAAGCTGACCTTCATCACCGACCACGGGTCGGCACGGGCGACGCGCAGCCGGGCCTTGCGCGTACGCGGCGTCGTACGGGCGCCCGTACGCGGCCGGCGCACCCCCTGCTGCGCCCCCGCGCCCTGTCCCGCACCCGATCGGTACGCCTGGGGCGGCTGGTACGGCTGCTGTGCGCCGCCCTGGGTCCCGGACGCCTTGCCCGGCTCCTGGGCCGTCGGCTGCGGCTGTGCCGCGGAATGCGGCTGCTGCGGATACGGCTGACGCCTGTCGGACACGCTTCCCCCCTGGTTGGAGCCCTCGGGCGAGGTGCCGCCGGACGCGGCGGAGCCACGGGCGCTGTCCTTGGTCACGGTCGCGGGTCCCGATCGGGAGTTCTTCCTGTCTCCCGATCCACCCGCCGCAGCGCCCGTGGCTCCACTCACGACCTACTCCTCGCGTTACTCCGCCGCGGGCTCGCCGCCCTCGGCCACCGCGGACTCGGTACCCGCGACCTCGTCGGCCGACTCGGGCTCCACGTCCCCGTCGACTTCCTCGGCCTCGCGACCGGCCTCGGCGTTACGTGCGATACCGACCACGGCATCGCGCTTGCCCAGGTTGATCAGTTGGACGCCCATGGTGTCACGGCCCGTCTCCCTGACCTCGCTGACCCGCGTACGGATCACGCCACCGCCGAGCGTGATGGCGAGAATCTCGTCCGTCTCCTCGACCACCAGGGCGCCGACCAGCTCACCCCGGTCCTCCACGATCTTGGCGGCCTTGATGCCGAGACCACCACGGCCCTGGACGCGGTAGTCGTCCACCGAGGTGCGCTTGGCGTAGCCGCCGTCGGTGGCGGTGAAGACGAACGTACCGGCCCGCACCACGTTCATCGAGAGCAGTTCGTCGCCCTCCCGGAAACTCATGCCCTTGACACCCGAGGTGGCGCGTCCCATCGGGCGCAGCGCTTCATCCGTGGCCGTGAACCGGATCGACTGTGCCTTCTTGCTGATCAGCAGCAGGTCGTCCTCGCCGGAGACCAACTCGGCGCCGATCAGCTCGTCGTCCGCGCCCTCGTCCGTCTCGCGGAGGTTGATGGCGATGACACCGCCGGAGCGCGGCGAGTCGTAGTCCTTGAGCGGCGTCTTCTTCACCAGGCCGCCCTTGGTGGCGAGCACCAGGTAGGGCGTGGCCTCGTAGTCGCGGATCGCCAGGATCTGCGCGATCTGCTCGTCCGGCTGGAAGGCGAGCAGGTTGGCCACATGCTGGCCGCGCGCCTCCCGGCCGGCGTCCGGCAGCTCGTACGCCTTGGCCCGGTAGACGCGGCCCTTGTTGGTGAAGAACAGCAGCCAGTGGTGGGTGGTGGAGACGAAGAAGTGGTCGACGATGTCGTCTTCCTTCAGCTTCGTGCCCCGTACGCCCTTGCCGCCGCGCTTCTGCGACCGGTAGTCGTCGGTCTTCGTCCGCTTCACATAGCCGCCACGGGTGATCGTGACGACGATGTCCTCCTCGGCGATCAGGTCCTCGACGGACATGTCGCCCTCGAAGGGCACCAGCTTCGAGCGCCGGTCGTCGCCGAACTTGTCGACGATGGCCGCCAGCTCCTCGCTGATGATCTGGCGCTGGCGCTCCGGCGAGGCGAGGATCGCGTTGTACTCGTTGATCTTCGCCTGCAGCTCGTCGTGCTCGGCGGTGATCTTCTGGCGCTCCAGGGCGGCCAGCCGGCGCAGCTGCATCTCCAGGATCGCGTTGGCCTGGATCTCGTCGATGGTCAGCAGGCCCATCAGGCCCTCGCGCGCCTCCTCGACCGTCTCACTGCGCCGGATGAGCGCGATGACCTCGTCGATCGCGTCCAGCGCCTTGAGCAGACCGCGCAGGATGTGGGCCCGCTCCTCGGCCTTGCGCAGCCGGAACTTCGTCCGCCGGACGATGACCTCGACCTGGTGGTTGACCCAGTTGCGGATGAACGCGTCCAGCGACAGGGTGCGCGGCACGCCGTCCACCAGCGCGAGCATGTTCGCGCCGAAGTTCGTCTGCAGGTCGGTGTGCTTGTAGAGGTTGTTCAGCACGACCTTGGCGACGGCGTCCCGCTTGAGGACGATGACCAGGCGCTGGCCCGTACGCGAGGAGGTCTCGTCGCGGACGTCGGCGACGCCGCCGATCTTGCCGTCCTTGACCAGGTCGGCGATCTTCTGCGCGAGGTTGTCCGGGTTGACCTGGTACGGCAGCTCCGTGACCACCAGGCACTGGCGGTTCTGGATCTCCTCGACCTCGACCACCGCACGCATGGTGATCGAGCCGCGGCCGGTGCGGTACGCGTCCTCGATGCCCTTGCGGCCCACCACCAGCGCGCCGGTGGGGAAGTCCGGGCCCTTGATGCGCTCGATGAGCGCGTCCAGCAGCTCCTCGCCGGACGCTTCCGGGTTCTCCAGCGCCCACTGGGCACCGGCGGCGACCTCGCGCAGGTTGTGCGGCGGGATGTTGGTCGCCATGCCGACCGCGATGCCGGCGCTGCCGTTGATCAGCAGGTTCGGGAAGCGCGCCGGCAGGACCGTCGGCTCCTGGTTACGGCCGTCGTAGTTGTCCTGGAAATCGACGGTCTCCTCGTCGATGTCCCGCAGCATCTCCATGGAGAGCTGCTTCATCTTGCACTCGGTGTACCGCATGGCCGCGGCGGGGTCGTTGCCCGGCGAGCCGAAGTTGCCGTTGGAGTCCACCAGCGGCATCCGCATCGACCACGGCTGGGCCAGGCGGACCAGGGCGTCGTAGATCGAGGAGTCGCCGTGCGGGTGGTACGTACCCATCACGTCGCCGACGACGCGGGCGCACTTGTAGAAGCCCTTCTCGGGGCGGTACCCGCCGTCGTACATCGCGTACAGGACGCGGCGGTGCACCGGCTTGAGGCCGTCCCGCACGTCCGGCAGCGCACGCGAGACGATGACGGACATCGCGTAGTCGAGGTAGGAGCGCTGCATCTCCGTTTCGAGCCCGACGGGCTCGACACGCATGCCCACGCCTTCGATGGCGGGGGCCGCGCCCTCGGCGGTCACACCGTCCGGGGTCACAGGGGGATTCTCGTCGGCCATTGCTGTTCAAAATCCTTTCGAGCTGCGGCTGCTGCGGTCCCCGCCGGCGGGCGGGGGAGGGCCGACAGGGCTCAGATGTCGAGGAAGCGGACGTCCTTGGCGTTGCGCTGGATGAAGGAGCGCCGGGCCTCGACGTCCTCACCCATCAGCACCGAGAACAGGTCGTCGGCGCGCGCCGCGTCGTCCAGCGAGACCTGGCCGAGCACCCGGCTGTCGACGTCCATCGTCGTCACCCGGAGTTCCTCGGCGTTCATCTCGCCCAGACCCTTGAAGCGCTGGACCGAGTCGTCCTTGATCCGCTTGCCGTTCTGCTTGCCGAGCTCGATCAGGGCGTTGCGCTCCCGGTCGGAGTAGGCGTACTCGTGGTCGTCGCGGCCCCACTTGATCTTGTAGAGCGGCGGGCGGGACAGGTAGACGTGCCCGGCCTCCACCAGCGGCCGCATGAAGCGGAAGAGGAAGGTGAGCAGCAGGGTGTTGATGTGCTGGCCGTCGACGTCGGCGTCCGCCATCAAGATGATCTTGTGGTAGCGGAGCTTCTCGATGTCGAAGTCCTCGTGGACACCCGTACCGAAAGCCGAGATCAGCGCCTGCACCTCGTTGTTGTGCAGGATCTTGTCGACCCGCGCCTTCTCCACGTTCAGGATCTTGCCGCGGATCGGCAGGATGGCCTGGTACTGCGGATCACGGCCGGACTTGGCCGAACCACCGGCGGAGTCACCCTCGACGATGAAGATCTCGCACTTGGTGGGGTCGTTGGACTGGCAGTCCGAGAGCTTGCCGGGCAGCGACGCCGTCTCCAGCAAGCCCTTGCGGCGGGTCAGGTCCCGGGCCTTGCGGGCCGCCACCCGCGCGGTCGCGGCCTGGATGCCCTTGCGGATGATGTCCGCGGCCTCGTTCGGATTGCGGTCGAGCCAGTCCGTCAGGTGCTCGTGGACCACCTTCTGCACGAAGGTCTTGGCCTCGGTGTTGCCCAGCTTCGTCTTGGTCTGGCCCTCGAACTGCGGCTCGCCCAGCTTGACCGAGATGATCGCCGTCAGACCCTCGCGGATGTCCTCACCCGTGAGGTTGTCGTCCTTCTCGCGCAGCAGCTTCTTGTCGCGGGCGTAACGGTTGATCAGACCCGTCAGCGCCGCGCGGAAGCCCTCTTCGTGCGTACCGCCCTCGTGGGTGTGGATGGTGTTGGCGAAGCTGTAGACACCCTCGGTGTACTGGGTGTTCCACTGCATCGCCACCTCGACCGAGAGCAGTCGCTCCTTGTCCTCGGCCTCGATGTCGATGACGGTGGGGTGCACCACCTCGCCCTTGCGCGTGTTCAGGTACGTCACGAAGTCGACGATGCCGCCCTCGTAGTGGTACTTGACCGAGAGCGGATTGCCCTCCTCGTCCACGTGGGCCGCGCGCTCGTCGGTGAGCTTGATCGTCAGGCCCTTGTTGAGGAACGCCATCTCCTGGAAACGGCGCGACAGCGTCTCGAAGCTGTACTCCGTCGTCTCGAAGATGTCGCCGTCGGCCCAGAACGTGACCGACGTTCCGGTCTCCTCGGTGGCCTCGTTACGGGCCAGCGGCGCCGTCGGCACGCCCTGCTTGTAGTCCTGCGTCCAGCGGTAGCCGTCCGTCTTGACCTCGACGGCGACCTTCTGCGACAGCGCGTTGACGACGGAGACACCGACGCCGTGCAGACCACCGGAGACCGCGTAACCGCCGCCGCCGAACTTGCCGCCCGCGTGCAGCACCGTCAGCACGACCTCGACGGCCGGCTTCTTCTCCGACGGCACGATGCCCACGGGGATACCGCGGCCGTTGTCGACGACGCGCACGCCGCCGTCCGGCAGGATCGTCACGTCGATGGTGTCCGCGTACCCGGCCATCGCCTCGTCGACCGAGTTGTCGACGACCTCTTGCACGAGGTGGTGCAGACCACGCTCACCGGTCGAGCCGATGTACATGCCCGGACGCTTACGGACCGCGTCCAGGCCCTCAAGGACGGTGATCGCGCTGGCGTCGTACGACTTCTCTTCCGGAGAGTCGCCACTGGCGCCGGCAGGAACCCCCCCTTCGGTAGAAGCCGTGTTGTTCTCGTTGAGGTCGCCGGAGTCGGCCACGAAGCGCCCTTTCTGGCACAGCACGAGCCGCCTTCCATCAGAAGCAGGGCGGCTGCGTCGTTCGACATGTTCCGCGAGTGGGCGGGATTGCTACCAGTCTACCGGTAGCGCCGACACTAATGGGGGTTTGCGGGCGCCTGAGTCGTCATGTGCCGCCCTGAAGTGCCGTTGGCCGACTCCCCATATGCGCGACGGGTCCCCAGGACGCTCTAGAGGGCGTTCAGCGCTTCGGGCTGTCAACCTCCGGCTACGGTGAGCGGAGTCTCACCCGCACCACGCGTTCACCTCAGCCGTAGGTGTCCCCGGGTCCCTTGCTGCCGGGCGCCCGCAGCGGCCCGTACCGCCGCGCCGGACCGCCCGGCCCCAGCACCTTGATCAGCTTCACCGTGCCCTGGCCGAGGTCCTGGTTCAGCCGCGCCACCAGCTGCGGCGCCAGCAGCCGCAGCTGCGTCGCCCACACCGTCGAGTCGCACTGCACCGTCAGCACCCGCGCGTCCTCGTCGTACTTCTGCGGCTCGCAGTGCTGCGCCACCTCCGGGCCCACCAGCTGCGGCCAGCGCCCCATGACCCCGCCGACCGCGGCCGGGGTCTCCCAGCCACGCTCCGTGATCAGCCGGTTGATCGCCGCACCCAGCGGCAGCGGATCGCGCCCGTCGGCGCGCGCGCCGGATCGCAGGCCGCCACGGCGCGCCTGCTTCTTCTGCTGCGCGGCGGCGCCCCGCGCCCGCGCCTGCTCCTTGGCGGCGACCAGCGCCTGCCGGGCCAGATCGATCCCGGACAGCTCCGGGGGCTTGGGCTGCTCGGCGCCGGGCGGCCGCTCCGAGGACTCCTCGGAGGGCCGGTCCGGTTGCTCGCCGCTCATCACCGGCTCCGTCGCCCGCTCACGGGGAGACCTTCTCCGCGACGCCCTCGGACACCGCGAACCGGGCCCCGGTCAGCACCCCGGGCACGTCGTCGTCCACCGCCGCCGTCACCAGCACCTGCTCGCCGGGCGCCACCAGCTCCGCCAGCCGCTCCCGCCGCCGGCTGTCCAGCTCGGCGAACACGTCGTCGAGCACCAGCACCGGCTCGTTGCCCTCGCCGCGCAGCAGGTCGTACGAGGCCAGGCGCAGCGCGAGCGCGTACGACCAGGACTCGCCGTGGCTCGCGTACCCCTTGGCGGGCAGCTGCCCCAGCTTGAGCAGCAGGTCGTCGCGATGCGGGCCGACGAGCGTCACACCGCGCTCGATCTCGTTCTTACGCGCCGCGCCGAGCGCCTCGGTCAGCAGCCCGTACAGCTCCTCACGCGTCGAGGCACCGTGCATCCCGTCGCCGGCCGAGCCGCGGTACTCCATCGCCAGCGGACCGCCGCCCGGCGCCAGCTGCTCGTACGCCTTGTCGGCCAGCGGCTGCAGCGCGGCGATCAGATCCAGGCGCTGGGCGAGCAGCTCCGCACCGACCCGCGCCAGATGCTGGTCCCACACGTCCAAGGTGGACAGGTCCATCTGGCGGCCGCCGTGCCGTCTGGCCAGCGCCGCACTCTTCAGGAGCGTGTTGCGCTGCTTGAGCACCCGGTCGTAGTCCGAGCGCACGCCCGCCATCCGCGGCGACCGGGCCGTGATCAGCTCGTCCAGGAAGCGGCGGCGCTCTCCCGGATCGCCCTTGACCAGCGCCAGGTCCTCCGGGGCGAACAGCACCGTCCGTACGATCCCCAGCACGTCACGCGGTCTGACCTGCGACGACCTGTTGATACGCGCCCGGTTGGCCTTGCCCGGGTTCAGCTCCAGCTCCACCAGCTGCTGCCGCTCGCCCTGGACGACCGCGGCCCGCACGATCGCCCGCTCGGCGCCCATCCGCACCAGCGGCGCGTCGGAGGAGACCCGGTGGCTGCCCAGCGTGGCCAGATAGCCGACCGCCTCGACGAGGTTGGTCTTGCCCTGCCCGTTGGGGCCCACGAAAGCCGTGACGCCCGGGTCGAGCGGGACCTCGACCCGGGCGTACGAGCGGAAGTCGGCGAGCGAGAGATGCGATACGTGCATGTGGCGCGCCGACCTCCCCCGGCTACCGAACCGTGTTGCTTACCGGACTGCTTGCTTTTCCTGCTTACTTCTTCGCGTTCTCGACGGCGTGGCCGCCGAACTGGTTCCGCAGCGCCGCGATCATCTTCATCTGCGGCGAGTCCTCCTGCCGCGAGGCGAAGCGCGCGAAGAGCGACGCCGTGATCGCGGGCAGCGGCACGGCGTTGTCGATCGCGGCCTCGACGGTCCAGCGGCCCTCGCCGGAGTCGGCGGCGAAGCCCCGCAGCTTCTCCAGGTGCTCGTCGTCGTCCAGCGCGTTGACCGCCAGGTCCAGCAGCCAGGAACGGATGACCGTGCCCTCCTGCCAGGACCGGAAGACCTCGCGCACGTCGGTGACGGAGTCGACCGCCTCCAGCAGCTCCCAGCCCTCGGCGTAGGCCTGCATCATGGCGTACTCGATGCCGTTGTGGACCATCTTGGCGAAGTGACCCGCGCCGACCTTGCCGGCGTGCACCGAGCCGTAGTCGCCCTCCGGCTTGAGCGCGTCGAAGACCGGCTGCACCTTGGCGACGTCGTCCGTGGCGCCGCCGTACATCAGCGCGTAGCCGTTCTCCAGGCCCCAGACGCCGCCCGAAACACCGCAGTCGACGAAGCCGATGCCCTTGGCGCGCAGCTCCTCGGAGTGCTTCTCGTCGTCGGTCCAGCGGGAGTTTCCGCCGTCCACCACGACGTCGCCGGGGGACAGCAGCTCGCCCAGCTCGTCGATGGTCGCCTGGGTCGCCTCGCCGGCGGGCACCATGACCCACACCACGCGCGGCCCCTTGAGGCCGTCCACCAGTTCCTTGAGGCTGTGGACATCAGCCAGGTCCGGATTGCGGTCGTATCCGATGACGGTGTGGCCTGCGCGGCGGATGCGCTCGCGCATGTTGCCGCCCATCTTGCCGAGACCGACGAGACCGAGCTCCATCAGTACCCCTTACGTTGCGTTACGGCACATCCCCGCCTTACGCGTCGAGTTTACGCGCGAAGCCACGACGCGGCGGCCCGCCCCCCACACCTGTGGACAACTCGGCGCGGGGCGGGGCGCGGGCCCTGCCCTTTCGGCTCCCATTCGGCTTCTCACTATTGGGCGAGTGACAGGGACGGGGCACTCTCCCGGCCACTCGGGAAGTCGCCTATCGCCCGATCCGGCCACCCGCGCATTCCGGTCCGAGATGCCGGCGCGACGTGCGTTCACCGCATTGCCGGGGAATAGCCCTACCTCCTCGCTACTCCGTACCGACTCCGTGCCGCTGCTGTCCACGCCGAGCCGGGCGGCGTCGCACGGGGCGACAACCGACCCACTTTTCCACAGCCTGTTACCTGAGGTGGGTCGCCTCGCACCCCTGTGACCAGCGGCGGCGCCGACACGCGGAGGGCGGAGCCCCGGTCCTGTGGATTACTTTCCGGGCCTGCGGCCGTCCCGGTGCGCGGCGGGTACGGAAGCCGGGAACGGTGGGCATATACGCATCCCGGTGTACCGATACAGCAGCACATTTGCGCCGACGGCCGGATACGGATTACCCGCGATCATATTCATTCGGCATGGGGCGTATGGCATGTGAATCCCTGCCCGAATGGTTCGGTGAGAGCGTTTGTGTACGGTCCCGGGGTTTCCGAGAAGACTCTTTCGCCCGTGTTCCGCCTTCGGTTCCGAAATAACTCCGCCCCTGATGCACGCACCTAGCGCTCGTGTATCAGGGGCGGAGTGGAAACTCCCGGGTGACTTCCGTCGGCGGACGGCCGTACGGAGGTGACCGCCGGACGGCGGAGACCGCCCACGGGTGGGGCGGCCGGGCCGGAGAAACCGGAGACGGCCGACCGAAGATCCGCCAGGGATCAGCCGTGGGCCTGTCGGGGATCAGCCGGAGAGGCGTACCGGCATGATCAGGTACTTGTAGGCCTCGTCCGCCTCGGCGTCCTTGGCCGGGCGGCCACTGAGGAGCGCCGGCTTGGTCGAGGTGGTGAAGGACAGCTGGGCCACCGGGGAGTCGATCGCCGACAGGCCCTCCAGGAGGAAGCCCGGGTTGAAGGCGATGGAGATGTCGTCGCCCTCCAGGTCCGCGTCCACCCGCTCCACAGCCTGTGCGTCGTCGCTGGAGCCCGCCTCCAGGATCAGCACGCCCTGCTCGAAGCTCAGGCGCACCGGCGTGTTCCGCTCGGCGACCAGCGCCACACGCTTGACGGCCTCGACGAACGGGGCCGTCTCGATCACGGCGACCGAGTTGAACTCGGTGGGAAACAGCGTGCGGTACTTGGGGAGGTCGCCCTCCAGCAGCCGCGTCGTCGTACGGCGGCCCGCGCCCTCGAAACCGATCAGGCCCTCACCGGAGCCCGAGCCGGACAGCGCCAGCGTGACGCTGTCGCCGCTGCTGAGGGACTTGGCGGTGTCCAGCAGCGTCTTGGCGGGCACCAGGGCCACCGCGGAGGCGTCCGGGCTCTCCGGCTTCCACAGGAACTCGCGCACGGCGAAGCGGTAGCGGTCGGTGGAGGCCAGGGTGACGGTGTCGCCCTCGATCTCGATCCGTACGCCCGTGAGCACCGGGAGGGTGTCGTCACGGCCGGCGGCGATGGCGACCTGGGCGGCGGCAGCGGCGAAGACCTCACCGGGCACGGTGCCGGTGGCGGTGGGCATCTGCGGCAGCGCCGGGTACTCCTCCACAGGAAGGGTGTGGAGGGTGAAGCGGGAGGAGCCGCAGACGACGGTGACCCGTACACCGTCGGTGGAAATCTCCACCGGGCGGTTGGGGAGGGCACGGCAGATGTCGGCCAGCAGGCGGCCGGAGACCAGGACGGTGCCCTCTTCCTCCGTGTCCGCGTCCACGGACACCCGCGCCGAGACCTCGTAGTCGAAGCCGGAGAGGCTCAGGCTGCCTTCTTCCGCCTTCAGCAGCAGGCCCGCGAGGACGGGCACCGGCGGACGGGCCGGGAGGCTCTTGGCCGCCCAGGCCACTGCCTCCGCGAGTACATCGCGCTCCACCCGGATCTTCACCGGAAACCGCCTCCTGCTGTTGCTGGCTCTCGCCCTGCTGGCCTTCTTCGTCGGCTGGGTCGCCGGAGACCAGTCTGACGCACGCCACGGACAGTCGGTGCGGCTCGGGGTCAAGTCGGATCGAGAGGCGCCGGACGACCGATCCCCAAGTTGTGCACAGCACCCGATTCGAAACGAGTTCCCCGGTAGCTATCTGTGGTCGTAGTAGTAGGGCCTGTGGAAACCGTGGACAACTGAATCTGTGCAGGTCAACGCGGTTTTTTTGTCCACCGGACCTGTGGGTGGCAGCCGTGGATAAGCAGCCGTTTCTGTGGACCGGCGCTCTTCATGCACACCCGATGCACAGGGGAGCCCTACTTCTCCCCAGTCCTGTCCCCAGCTTTACCCCGGTTCCCCACAGCCCAATCCGGCACCTTGGTGTGACGCCTTTCACTCGCCCCAGTGAGCCCGGGTGTTGCCTTGCCGAACAGTGGACAGGGGTGTGGAGAAGTTGGGGACAAGGGCGGGCCACCTGTGGGCGGCCCGTGGACAACGACCCCCGGCCCCTGTGGATCGATTATCTGTCCACAGCCTGTGGATGATCGTTAGCCACAAATCCACACGCCGCTGACCTCGGCTGATGCCCTCACGGTCGCCCCTCCTGTGGAAGCCACCGGGATAACTTCCCAGTCCCCAGCATGTGGACGGAAGAATCTTGGCCAATCTGTGGAGTACGGCCGTGACCTGACGCGGAATCGAACAGAGCTGGGGCCCTCCACAGGGTTGGGACGGGTGCGGGGTGGGGGTGGGGCGGGGTCGGAAGGGGCTCACAGGGGGTCTGGAGGGGCGGAGAGGGCGTTACGGGGGCCCGGCACACGTTCGTCCGTACGCCATGGCTCGCGTACGGACGCCTCCGTACGCCTCGGGCCGCCGCCCGTACGTACGGAGCGGGCTCGGGAAGCCACGGATGCCCACGGGAGCCACGGAGACCCGGCCGCTCCCGCCGCTCCCGTCCGGCGAGCGCTGCACAGCCGCCCCGCTCCCCCGAAAGCCGAAGGGCGCCCCGGGAGCGGATACGTCCCGGGGCGCCCTCGAAGCTCTGGCCGGCCCCTCGCTGAGGCCGCGTCAGCCGTTCTTGATGCGGTTCGTCAGCTCGGTCACCTGGTTGTAGATGGAGCGCCGCTCGGCCATCAGTGCCCGGATCTTGCGGTCGGCGTGCATCACCGTCGTATGGTCCCGTCCGCCGAACTGCGCCCCGATCTTCGGCAGCGACAGGTCCGTCAGCTCACGGCACAGGTACATCGCGATCTGCCGGGCCGTCACCAGCACACGACTGCGCGAAGAACCGCACAGGTCGTCCACCGTCAGCCCGAAGTAGTCGGCGGTCGCCGCCATGATGGCGGTCGCGGTGATCTCGGGTGCCGCGTCCTCGCCGCCGGGGATCAGGTCCTTCAGGACGATCTCGGTCAGGCCCAGGTCCACCGGCTGGCGGTTCAGGGAGGCGAAGGCGGTGACCCGGATCAGCGCCCCCTCCAGCTCGCGGATGTTGCGCGAGATGCGGGAGGCGATGAACTCCAGCACCTCCGGCGGCGCGTTGAGCTGCTCCTGCACCGCCTTCTTGCGCAGGATCGCGATGCGGGTCTCCAGCTCCGGCGGCTGGACGTCGGTGATCAGGCCCCACTCGAAGCGGTTGCGCAGCCGGTCCTCCAGGGTGACCAGCTGTTTGGGCGGCCGGTCCGAGGACAGCACGATCTGCTTGTTGGCGTTGTGCAGCGTGTTGAAGGTGTGGAAGAACTCCTCCTGCGTCGACTCCTTGCTCGCCAGGAACTGGATGTCGTCGACGAGCAGGATGTCCATGTCGCGGTAGCGCTTGCGGAACGCGTCCGCCTTGCCGTCGCGGATGGAGTTGATGAACTCGTTGGTGAACTCCTCCGAGCTGACGTACCGCACCCGGGTGCCCGGGTAGAGGCTTCGCGCGTAGTGCCCGATGGCGTGCAGCAGGTGCGTCTTGCCGAGGCCGGACTCCCCGTAGATGAAGAGCGGGTTGTACGCCTTGGCCGGCGCCTCGGCCACGGCGACCGCGGCGGCGTGCGCGAAGCGGTTGGAAGCGCCGATGACGAAGGTGTCGAAGAGGTACTTCGGGTTCAGCCGCGCGGTCGGCTCGCCGGGGCCGGTCGCGGGCGCGGGCTGCGCGGCGAGCGGGCCGGGGGCGCCGCTGGGCGCGGGCAGCCCGCCGGGGCCGGGGTTCTGGATGTGCGCCGGCGGCTGGTGCTCGGCCAGGTCGCGGCGCTGGGGAGGCTGCTGCTCATAGGGGGAGCGGCCCTCGGAGTGCTGGTGCTGCGGGCGGCCGGGGCGCTCGGGAGCCGGCGCGCGGTAGTCGTTCTGTGACCGCTGGGAGTGCTGGTGCTGCTGTACGTGTGCGGGGGGCGGCGTCGCGTACGGGTCCCGCTCGGGGAAGCCTCCGAGGTGCTGCTGCTGCCACCCGTAGTCCTCGCGGGGGCCGGGCGCGGCCTGACCGCTCATACCGGAGTGCTGCGGCCAGGCGCCGGGCTCGTGGCGGGGCTGCTGATGCTGCTGGTATTCCGGGTACGCGGGGCGCACGTGCGGCAGGTCGTCGTCCTGATGCCCGTAGCCCTGCCGGTTGTCGTAGCCGTCGCTCTGCCGACTGTCGTAGCCGCCGTACGTCTCGTGGTGCTGCTGGCCGGGCTGACCTGTCTGACCCGGCTGCTGCTGAGGCTGCTGGGGCTGGTGACGCTGCTGCTGTCCATGGGGGGACGGCTGGGCCGGCGGCATCGGCTGCTGGGGCTGCGGTTCCTCGGCGGAGTCGTCGACGGTGATCGCGATCCGGATCGGGCGGCCGCACTCATGGCTCAGCGCCTCGCCGATCAGCGGCGCGAGCCGGCCCTCCAGCACACCCTTGGCGAACTCGTTGGGGACGGCCAGCAGCGCCGTGTCGGCCACCAGCGCCAACGGCTGGGTCCGCTTCAGCCAGTCCTGGTCCTTCGGCTTGAGACTGTCGCTCTCCGCGCGTAGGAGATGATCAAGTACGCGTGGCCACACTGCGGCGAGATCGGCAGGTACGTCAGCCACAGAGCACGCTCTCTCACTGGTCCCACGAATGTGTGATTCTCAGGACGGGCGGGAAGGAATCGGAGTTGACCCACGGTAGTCAGGGCGACCCTGGTGATTCAAGTTGTTGTCCACAGGCTGTGCATAGTGTGTCCCGGCTGAGGGCCGGTTTGACCGGATGACGCCGCCGCGCGTACCGTAACCAGGTCGAGTTGTCGATGGCTGCTGCCGCCTGCCTCCGATGGGCAAAGATCGCGCTCTAGTGATCGAAGTAGCGGTGCACTCGGGCGTTGCGAGCTACTCGTGGGCGCACGGTGACAGCCAGTCGACGCCCCACACCTGTCTCCCCGGAGACACCAAGCATCTCTGGAGCCCCCGAGTGAGCAAGCGCACCTTTCAGCCGAACAACCGTCGTCGCGCCAAGACCCACGGCTTCCGCCTGCGTATGCGTACCCGTGCCGGCCGCGCGATCCTCGCGTCCCGCCGTGGCAAGGGTCGCGCCCGCCTGTCGGCCTGAGCTCTGAGCTAGGTCCATGACGTGCTGCCTTCCGAGCATCGGCTGAGGCGGCGCGAGGACTTTGCGACCGCGGTACGCCGGGGACGCAGGGCCGGGCGCCCGCTCCTCGTCGTCCATCTACGCAGCGGTGTAACGGACCCGCACGCAGCGGGGGAAATCCTTCCCCCGGTGCGTGCGGGTTTCGTCGTGAGCAAGGCCATCGGCTCCGCCGTGGTCCGCAACAAGGTCAAGCGACGACTGCGCCACCTCGTGCGCGACCGGCTGGACCGGCTGCCCGCCGGTAGCCTGGTTGTCGTACGGGCGCTGCCCGGTGCGGGTGATGCGGGTCACGACCAGCTGGCCCGCGACCTGGACACCGCGCTGCAGCGGCTGCTCGGTGGAAATCCCCCAACCGAAGGTCAGGGGAGGGTGCCGCGGTGAAGTACCCGCTGCTGCTGTTGATCAAGCTGTACCAGTGGACCATCAGCCCTCTGCTGGGGCCGGTCTGCAGGTACTACCCGTCGTGCTCCCACTATGGCTACACAGCCATCGACCGGCACGGCGCGGTGAAAGGGACCGCGCTGACGGCTTGGCGCATCCTGCGTTGCAATCCGTGGTCGCCAGGTGGCGTCGACCACGTCCCACCCCGGAAGCGTCCGGTCTGGCATCAGCGGCTGAGGAGCCGCCTGGGCGGGTCCACCGTCCCTGAGCCTGCCGCACAGCCTGAGACTCAGCCCACCGCCCAAGGAGCCTGATTCGTGGACACGATCCTCAGTCCTCTCTATTACGCAGTTTCCTGGATCATCGTCCAGTTCCACTCGTTCTACAGCCTCATCTTTGACGAGAACAGTGGCGCGGCATGGGGTCTGTCCATCGTCTCGCTGGTGGTGCTGATCCGTGTCTGTCTGATCCCGCTCTTCGTGAAGCAGATCAAGTCGACGCGGAACATGCAGGCGCTCCAGCCGAAGATGAAGGCGATCCAGGAGCGCTACAAGAGCGACAAGCAGCGTCAGTCCGAAGAGATGATGAAGCTGTACAAGGAGACGGGCACCAACCCGCTCTCCAGCTGCCTGCCGATCCTGGCGCAGTCGCCGTTCTTCATCTCGCTGTACCAGGTGCTCAGCCACATCGCGAACAACCAGACGGTCGGCGTCATCAACCAGCAGCTGCTGGAGAGCGCGCAGAAGGCGCACATCTTCGGCGCGCCGCTGGCCGCGAAGTTCCTGGACACCCCGGAGAAGCTCGAAGCCCTGGGCGCCTCGGTCGCCAACGTCCGTGTGGTCACCGTCATCATGATCGTCCTGATGTCGGCGTCGCAGTTCTACACGCAGCGCCAGCTGATGACGAAGAACGTCGACCTGACGGTGAAGACGCCGTTCATGCAGCAGCAGAAGATGCTGATGTACGTCTTCCCGGTCATGTTCGCCGTCTTCGGTATCGGCTTCCCCGGCTTCCCCGTCGGTGTCCTCCTGTACTGGCTGACCACCAACGTGTGGACCATGGGCCAGCAGATGTTCGTGATCCGCCGCAACCCGACCCCGGGCAGCAAGGCTTTCGAGGAGCGCCAGCAGCGGCTGCGGGCCAAGGGCAAGCTCAAGGAGGACCCGGCCGAGGTCGAGGCCAAGAAGGTCGCCGAGGAGGCGCGCCAGAACCGGCAGCAGCCCAAGCGGCAGTCCAAGGCCCAGCGCCAGACCCAGCCCACCGGCGGCGGCAAGCCGGCCGGTGGCGGCAAGTCCACCGACGCCGGCGGTGCGCAGCGGCGCACCCGCGCGGGGGCGGGCTCCAGCGCTTCCGGTACTTCCGAGGACGCTTCGAAGAAGCAGTCCCTGGAGAAGCAGGCCCCGCAGGACAGCAAGTCGAAGGGCGGCTCCTCCGCCTCCGGCTCCCGTAACGCCAAGTCCGGACAGCGCAAGGGCCAGCAGCGGCCCAAGCACCCGTCCAAGAAGTAAGAAGGAGTCCTTCCGTGACGGACACGACCCGCCCCTCGTCGTCGACAGGGGGGACCCCGGCCGCTGAGGGGACCGACACCCTCACCCGCCTGGAGCAGGAGGGTGAGATCGCGGCCGACTACCTTGAGGGTCTGCTGGACATCGCCGACCTCGACGGCGACATCGACATGGACGTCGAGGCCGACCGCGCCGCCGTGTCGATCATCAGCGACTCGACCAGCCGTGACCTGCAGAAGCTGGTGGGCCGGGACGGCGAGGTGCTGGAGGCGCTCCAGGAGCTGACCCGGCTCGCGGTGCACCGAGAGACCGGTGACCGCAGCCGCCTGATGCTGGACATCGCGGGTTTCCGGGCCCGTAAGCGCGAGGAGCTCGCGGAGCTGGGCGCCAAGGCGGCGGAGGAGGCCAAGGGCACCGGTGAGCCGGTGAAGCTGAACCCGATGACCCCCTTCGAGCGCAAGGTCGTGCACGACGCCGTGGCGGCGGCGGGGCTGCGCAGCGAGTCCGAGGGCGAGGAGCCCCAGCGCTGCGTGGTGGTCCTCCCGGCCTGACGGCCCGAGCCCCGAACAGCCTTGATGTATCCGGCCCCGTCTGTCTCGCAGGCGGGGCCACATCTTGTCAGCCTTATATACAGTCCAGAGGAAGGGCGATTCCCGTGACGGACGCAGCAGCGGAGCTCCCACCAGCGCCGGAAGTGGCGCGCGAGGTGTTCGGTGAGCGTTTCCCGGAGGCCGTGCGCTACGGCGAGCTGCTCGCCGACGCGGGCGTGCGGAGAGGACTGATCGGGCCGCGCGAAGTACCGCGGCTGTGGGAGCGGCACCTGCTGAACTGCGCGGTGCTCTCCGAGGTGGTGCCCGAGGGCGTCACGGTGTGCGACGTCGGTTCCGGGGCGGGACTTCCGGGTATTCCGCTGGCCCTGGTGCGGCCGGACCTCAAGATCACGCTGCTGGAGCCGCTGCTGCGCCGGACGAACTTCCTGCTGGAGGTGGTCGAGCTGCTCGGGCTGGACCACGTGACGGTGGTGCGCGGCCGGGCGGAAGAAGTGATGGACAAGCTCCCGCAGGTGCATGTGGTGACCGCACGTGCTGTGGCCCCGCTCGACCGGCTGGCGGGCTGGGGTGTCCCGCTGCTGCGTCCTTACGGCGAGATGCTGGCCCTCAAGGGGGACACCGCCGAGGAGGAGCTGAAGGGCGCCCGTGCCGCGCTGAGCAAGCTCGGTGTGGTCGAGACCTCGGTCGTCCAGGTCGGCGAGGGGGTCGTGGACCCGTTGTCGACCGTGGTGCGTGTCGAGGTCGGCGAGAGTCCGGGCGGAGTGCGGTTCGCGGCCAAGCGCGCGAAGGCGGCCAGGCCCAGCCGGGCGTCGAGGGGGCGGCGTCGCTGAGCGAGGCCTAAGGCCTCCGACCACCCCGGTAAAACCAACAAAACGACATAAAGCGGAGTGTCGCGCACAAAACGGACGCAACGCTGTCATCGTGTTTCACGTGAAACGTCGTTCTCTGCTGCATGGAATCATCAGCCGTGGTCGCGCGGCTGCCGCGCCGCGCGACCGGAAACCCGCACGGGTCACGGAAGTATCCACAGAAGTGGCTTCATCCACAGGAGAGCGGACCTCACTGGTTCACGACGCCGAAAGCATGGCAGGCTCTGAGCACTGCGAGCCTGATGTCGAGGAGAGTGAATCCTTGCGGTCCGACGCCAACATCGCGGGACCGATGACCGATCCGGTCCCCGGTCCCCGTAGCGAGTCGCTCGGGGATGACGTTTCACGTGAAACGCCGTCCCCGATGGACGACACCCCGATCGGTCGTGCAGCTCAGCTGGCGGTGCAGACGCTTGGCCGTACGGGAGAAGCGCTGCCCCGGCCCGAAGAGACCCGGGTCATGGTGGTCGCCAACCAGAAGGGCGGGGTCGGCAAGACCACCACCACGGTCAACCTCGCCGCCTCCCTGGCCCTGCACGGCGCCCGCGTCCTGGTCATCGACCTCGACCCGCAGGGCAACGCCTCCACGGCCCTGGGCATCGACCACCATGCCGAGGTTCCCTCGATCTACGACGTGTTGGTGGAGAGCAAGCCGCTGTCCGGCGTCGTGGTGCCGGTGCCGGACGTGGAGGGGCTGTTCTGTGCGCCCGCCACGATCGACCTGGCCGGTGCCGAAATCGAACTGGTCTCGCTGGTGGCGCGGGAGAGCCGGCTGGACCGGGCCATCAAGGCTTACGAACAGCCGCTGGACTACATCCTCATCGACTGCCCGCCCTCGCTCGGCCTGCTGACCGTCAATGCTCTGGTAGCGGGCGCCGAGGTGCTGATCCCCATCCAGTGCGAGTACTACGCCCTGGAAGGCCTCGGCCAGCTGCTGCGCAACGTCGACCTGGTGCGCGGGCACCTCAACCCCAAGCTCCATGTCTCGACGATCCTGCTCACCATGTACGACGGCCGGACCCGGCTGGCCTCCCAGGTCGCCGACGAGGTGCGCAACCACTTCGGCAGCGAGGTGCTGCGCACCAGCATCCCCCGCTCGGTACGTATCTCCGAGGCACCCAGCTACGGGCAGACGGTCCTCACCTACGACCCGGGGTCCAGCGGATCGCTCTCCTACCTGGAGGCGGCCCGGGAGATCGCCCTGCGGGGAGCCCCCCGGGCCGGTACGGGGACCGAGGGTCTCACCGTGAACTACGAACCACAGCACAGCATGTCGGAGGGGAATCAGTGAGCGAACGACGTAGAGGACTGGGCCGCGGGCTCGGTGCGCTGATCCCCGCGGCACCGCAGGCAGCGGACAGCGCCGGCCCCGCGGTGAGCCGGGGGGCGACATCGCCGACGGCGGTGCCGGTCCTGCCGCCGGACCGGGGCGTCGCGGCGGCCAAGGTCACCTCGATCGCAACCAAGGCCGTTTCACGTGAAACGCAAGAGCCGCCGGAGGCAGAAGCGATGCCGGACGTGGCGGAGGAGGTCGCCGGGGCGCACTTCGCCGAACTGCCGCTCGACACGATCACGCCGAATCCACGGCAGCCGCGTGAGGTCTTCGACGAGGACGCCCTCGCCGAACTGGTCACCTCCATCCAGGAGGTGGGCCTCCTCCAGCCGGTCGTCGTCCGGCAGACCGGCCCCCAGCGCTACGAGCTCATCATGGGCGAGCGTCGCTGGCGGGCCTGCCGCGAGGCCGGCCTGAAGAAGATCCCGGCGATCGTCCGCGCGACCGACGACGAGAAGCTGCTGCTGGACGCGCTGCTGGAGAACCTCCACCGGGCTCAGCTGAACCCGCTGGAAGAGGCCGCGGCGTACGACCAGCTGCTGCGGGACTTCAAGTGCACCCACGACGAGCTGGCCGACCGTATCGGCCGGTCCCGGTCACAGGTCTCCAACACCCTGCGGTTGCTGAAGCTCTCGAACTCCGTACAGCTCAGGGTCGCGTCCGGAGTGCTCTCCGCCGGCCATGCCCGCGCACTGCTCTCCGTGGACGACTCGGAGGAGCAGGACCGGCTGGCGCGCCGCATCGTCGCGGAAGGGCTGTCGGTGCGCTCGGTCGAGGAGATCGTGCGGGTGATGGGCTCCGAGCCCGCCGGCAGCACCAAGGCGAAGAAGCCGCGGGCCGGCACCCGGGTGTCCCCCGCCCTGACCGGCTTGGCCTCCCGACTGTCCGACCGTTTCGAGACCCGGGTGAAGGTCGACCTCGGTCAGAAGAAGGGAAAGATCGTCGTCGAGTTCGCCTCGATAGACGACCTGGAGCGCATTCTCGGCGCCCTGGCCCCCGGTGAGGGACGGGTGCTCGACAAGAGCCTCGACGAGGAGAACGGCGAAGAGGGCTGAGCGGAGTCTCCCGACCTCAAGGGCGGGCCGTGTTCCGGGCGAATCGCGGAACACGGCCCGCCCTTTGCTGTGTGGCGGTACCCGCTTACGCGGACCGTGGCTACCATGCGATCGGGTATGGCGCACATCCACGTGGAAACCCCCACATCAAGGAGTAAGCCATGCGAACGGTGAGCCGCACCGGACTGGTGGCAGCGGGCTTCGGCCTCGGAGCAGTCGGTGGTTTCGTCGGTGGCCTGCTCAGAGAGCGGGACGTGCGGACGGTATCGCACGGTGCGGCCGGCGAGGGAAGTGAGGACCTTTCTTCATGGGCCGTCGGCTCGTACCGCTCACGCTGGACAACCTTCCGGACCTCCCCAAGCGCTGCCGCTCCTGCGTCTTCTGGGAGCTCGACCCCGTCAGCGGGGAAGCCGCGGTAAGAGCGGGCCGTCCCGAGCTGGAGAAGGAGGCCTGGATCTCGGCCGTCCTCCTGGAATGGGGCTCCTGCGGCCGCGTGGTCTATGTCGACGAGGTACCGGTCGGCTTCGTTCTGTACGCCCCTCCCGCGTACGTGCCGCGCTCCACCGCCTTTCCCACGAGCCCGGTGTCCCCCGATGCCGTACAACTCCTCACGGGCTGGCTGACGCCCGGCTATCAGGGGCAGGGGCTGGGCCGGGTGATGGTGCAGACGGTGGCGAAGGACCTCATTCGCCGCGGCTTCAAGGCGGTAGAGGCATTCGGCGATGCCCGCTGGGAGGAGCCCGCGTGTGTGCTCCCCGCCGACCACCTCCTGGCCGTCGGCTTCAAAACGGTCCGCCCGCACCCCCGCTTCCCGCGCCTGCGACTGGAACTGCGCACCACGATCTCCTGGAAGGAAGACGTGGAGCTCGCCCTCGACCGCCTCCTGGGTGCGGTGCAGAAGGAGCCCGCTCTGCGGCCGCTCTAGAAACGGCCCGTACAACGCGAACGGGCCCGACCCCCGAGGGGCGGGCCCGTTCGCGCGGGATGCGGATGCGATCAGGCGAGGTAGTCGCCGAGCTCGCGCTCCAGCGCCGCCTTCGGCTTGGCGCCGACGATGGTCTTCACGACCTCGCCGCCCTGGTAGACGTTCATCGTCGGGATCGACATGACGCCGTACTTGGCGGTGATGGTCGGGTTCTCGTCCGTGTTGAGCTTGGCGATGACGATCTCGTCGTGCTCGGCGGCGATGGCCTCCAGCGACGGGGCGATCTGGCGGCACGGACCGCACCAGGTGGCCCAGAAGTCGACGAGTACGGGCTTGTCGCTCTTGAGGACGACCTCTTCGAAGTTGGCGTCCGTCACGGTCACCGTGGCACCGGCCATGGCAATCTCCTTACTGGATGGGGTGGGGCATAGGGGGAGGCAGGGGCGGAGTCAGGCGGAGGCGGTCTTCTCCGGCTCGGGGACGTCCTCGCTGTCCGAGAGCGCGGCGAGGTGCCGCTCGGCGTCCAGGGCCGCGGAGCAACCGGTGCCGGCCGCCGTGATCGCCTGGCGGTAGGTGTGGTCCACGACATCGCCGGCGGCGAAGACACCCGTGATGTTCGTACGGGTGCTGGGCGACTCCACCTGGAGGTAGCCCTCGTCGTCCAGGTTCAGCTGGCCCTTGAACAGCTCGGTCCGCGGGTCGTGGCCGATCGCGATGAACAGGCCGGTCACCGGGAGCTGCGAGATCTCGCCGGTCTTCAGGTTGCGCAGCGCCAGGCCGGAGAGCTTGTTCTCGCCCTGGACCTCGGCGACCTCGCTGTCCCAGACGAAGCTGATCTTCGGGTCGGCGAACGCACGCTCCTGCATCGCCTTGCTCGCGCGCAGCGTGTCACGGCGGTGGATGATCGTGACCGACTTGGCGAAGCGGGAGAGGAAGGTGGCCTCCTCCATCGCGGTGTCGCCGCCGCCGACCACGGCGATGTCCTGGTCCTTGAAGAAGAAGCCGTCGCAGGTGGCGCACCACGAGACACCGCGGCCGGACAGCTCGTCCTCGCGGGGCAGGCCCAGCTTGCGGTGCTGGGAGCCGGTGGTGACGATCACGGCCTTGGCACGGTGCACGGTGCCGGCGGTGTCGGTGACGGTCTTGATCTCCCCGCTGAGGTCGACCGAGACGATGTCGTCCGGAACCAGCTCGGCGCCGAAGCGCTCGGCCTGGGCGCGCATGTTGTCCATCAGGTCGGGGCCCATGATGCCGTCGCGGAACCCGGGGAAGTTCTCCACCTCGGTGGTGTTCATCAGCGCGCCACCGGCGGTGACGGCGCCCTCGAAGACCAGCGGCTTCAGGGAGGCACGGGCGGTGTAGAGCGCGGCGGTGTAGCCCGCGGGCCCGGAGCCGATGATGATCACGTTACGGACGTCGCTCACGGGTGTCTTCCTTGTCTCTGCCGACTGCTTGCTGGGGCGCTGGGTGAACTCTCACCCCACCCAACGGATCCTACGGGGCAGGCATTCCCGGGGTGCCCCGGCGCCCTTACCGCCGGTTCAGTCTCGCCGGTACGAGTGGGTCAGCAGAACCTTGCCAGGAGCCGGCGGTGACGCCGAGACGCAGGAGGACGAGATGACGTAGGCCGAGACGCGGTCGGGGTCGGTCGGGTGCGGCAGCACCACGAGGTAGGCGTCCTGGCCCTTGTAGGAGCTGTGCGTGGCGGCCAGCGGCGTTTCGGCCTGGCCGGTGCCCTGCTGGACACAGGACGGAACGGTGTCCGTCCCGCCGCGCAGCGGGGAGTCGGGGGAGCTCTGGGTGCCGACGTCCGGAGTCTTCTTGGCGCCGGACGCGGTGAGCAGGTCGTGGACGTGCGACTCCAGCGTGGCGGACGTCAGTGCGGAGGCAGCCCCCGCGCCCTTCTCGGTCGCCTTGGTGCGGGTGGCCTGCGCGTCATGTTGACCGGTGTCGGTAGCCGCGTTCTGGATGACGATTCCGCCCACCCCGATGACAGCTGCGGCGGCCGCGGCACCGAGCAGCGCCCTCGGCCAGCGACGGCTTCGGGGCCGGGTACCGGCTGCCCGGCGCCCGGGGCCGGAAGCGGCCCGGGGATGGCCGGCAGGCCGGGTGACCGGCCCGGGAGCGGTGGTGGCGGGCGCCGGGTCGGTTTCACGTGAAACCGAGGTGATCGTGGTCGCCGGAGTTTCACGTGAAACAGCCGACATCCGGTCCGGGGCGGTGGAGTCGAGGAGTGCTTCGGCCGCCAGCGCGGCGTCGATGCGCTCCGCCACATCGGCCGGCATACGGGGCGGCCCGGGAAGCGTGCCCAGCAAGCCCCGGATCTCCTCCAGGGAGGCGTGCACGTCCTCGCACAGCTCGCAGCCCGCCAGATGGTCGCGCAGATCGGCGGTGCGGGACGGGGAGAGCAGCCCGTCCGTGAGCGCGGAGATCTCGGAGACCTCCGGGTGCTCGTCCGTGTCGGTCGTCGAAGTCACGAGCGCCCACCTCCGCCCTTCACGGCATCTGTGTCCTTCGGCCCTGCCGCCTCTGGGACGGATGTCCCCTGCGCCCGGTTCCTTCCCCCGCTGACGGGTCTGTTATCCCCTTCACCTGGGCGCAGATGGGTGAGCATCGGCAGAAGCCGAGCACGGCCCCGTGCGCAGCGGCTTTTCACCGTTCCCGTGGGCACGTCGAGGATCGCGGCGGCCTCGGCGACGGGATAGCCCTGCATATCAACGAGGACCAGCGCCGCACGTTGTTCTTCGGGCAGGGTGCGTAGCGCACTGATCAGTTCCCGGTGCAGATCCTGGCGCTCGGCCGGTACGGCAGCCGACTCGTGCGGCTCCAGCAGCTGCTCCAGCCGCTCGGTCTCGGCGACCGGCGACGTCCGGCGGGAGGCAGCCTTGCGGGCCCGGTCCAGACAGGCGTTGACGGTGATGCGGTGCAGCCAGGTGGTCACGGCCGACTGGCCGCGGAAGGTGTGCGCGGCCCGGTAGGCGGAGACAAGCGCGTCCTGCACGGCGTCCGCGGCCTCTTCCCGGTCGCCGAGGGTACGAAGCGCCACCGCCCACAGCCGGTCACGGTGACGCCGGACTATCTCGCCGAAGGCGTCGGGGTCGCCGGCCACGTGGCGCGCGAGGAGGTCGCCATCGCTCGCCACGTCAGAGCCGCCCGTCTCAGGCCCCACATGTCCCCCTGCTCGCGCGGGTCGCGGATATGTGGCTCCATTGAAGCCCGCCGCGCTTCGAAAGTAAACGCCGGTGAGCCGCGAGGCCGGGTCCGGGCACAGCAGGTGCCACCCCCTGTTCCGGGGCCGCGTGCACCAAAACTTCAGACTTGTACGGGGACGTATTGCGTGACTTGCTGGTCCGGACAGGAAACCGAAAGGATCATGTTCCCGAATCATCGGGTCGTTGAAAGCGAGATGAAGGGCAAATGCTCGCTTGCCGGGTTCTGGTTTACCAGCGAAAGATTCACGGGATTGCCTCAGGAGAAACCCTGAACACCTCCTGTCGATTGCCGTAGCTCCGGCGCTGGCTTTGGGGGCGATCTCGAATTCGGCGTCCGCGTATTCGAAGGGGAGCTGTAGTCAGCGTAAAAAGCCGTCCGCGAAGACTTACGGCGGGCACGCCACGGTTGAGCTCCCCCGTCACCGGTGCAGTGACGGTCATGACTGGACGACGGCCGGCATGACGTCGAAGGGAAGCGACAGTGAGGGGGCGCTTTGGGCGGCACGTCTCCCGCAACGGCGGAAAGGCCTGGAAGGGGTTGGTGCAGAGGCGGGAGGCGATCCCGGACCCTGACGACACCGCCTCGATCGCGAACAACAATCTCCAGCACAACGGCCCCGGGCGCTCGGTGAGGGCCTGCGGCTACTTCGGCAACAATAAGGTGTATTGCACCAGCTGGAGCTAAAGGGTGGCTAAGGCCCTCTTCTGCGCATCTCCAGTCGATCGGTCGGCCGGAGACGCGGGCGTTTCCACGCTGCTCCCGGCGGCTATGGCCGGTGCTCGGTAACTCCCGCCCGCCCGGTTCAGCCGTTCCGTCCCGAGGCGGCGCGCCGGGGCGGTGTGGTGTGGGGGGGCGTCCGAGCAGTGCTCCGCACGCCCACGAAACGGGTCATTCTGCTGCTCGGGATCTTCTCTAGAAGTCGCCCGGTTAAGGGCTTTTTGGCTCGCCCAACCTTTCCCCGCTGCTCTCTTTTGTGCGTTTGCGTGGGCAGGGAATGCGCCTGTGTTATTCGAAGGTGGGCTCCCGCCGGCAGCGGCCCGCCTTTGAAAGTCGGCTGAATCTTGCGGGAAATCGGACGGATCAAGCCCTTCGAGCGCTCTGCGCAGAGCGCTCGAAGGGGTCAGCCGTTGACCTTGATCTCCGAGATGCCGCCCCGGTAGCCGTCTTCCGAGTCGTCGCTCGGCAACTCGGTGATGTGGATCAGGACGTAACGCGTCTTGACGGGCTTCTCCAGCTTCACGGACAGCGAGGAGCCGGCCTTCTCCAGCTTCGAGAGACGCTGTGGGAACGCGCTGAGCGTGGTCGGATTCGACGTGGCGGGGTCGGCGGCGAGCACCTCGGCCGTCTGTCCCGCCCGGAACATGCTGGCCTGGACCTCGGAGACGTCCTTGACGCTGCCGAGGTCGACGACCAGGCCGCTGCCGTCCGCCCGGGACGGAAGGTTGCCGAAGTTCGCCCAGCCCTTGAACAGCCCGGTCACCCAGGCGGTGCCCGGATCCCCGTCCACGGCGTTCGAGGCCGGGCTCCGGCGCCCGCCCACGGGGTCGCTGCTCCGGGGAGAGAACTCCGTGGCGTTGTCGATCTTGATGGGCTTCGGTACGGGCTTCTTCTGCCGGCCGCTCTCCGGCTGGGTGCTCTCCTGGTTGTCCTGGCCCTCCCCCTGCAACAGGGCGTCCGCCAGCTGCCAGCTCCCGAGTCCCAGCGCCGCGATGAGCAAACCGGAGACGCACCACTTCAGGGCCCGGCCGGTGCGGCTCTGCAGGGGTGGCGGCGGAGTGGGCACCGCCGCGGTCCGCGCCGTCGCGCCGACGTTGCGCGACGGGGGCTGACCGTACGAGCCCTGTTGGAAGGCGGTGCGCTGGTACGGCGGCGGCGAGGTGAAGGACGTCTCCGGCGGACGGATACGCGGTATGGCCGTGACGGCCTTCGCCAGCTCCTCCGGGGTGGTGCAGGCCGGCTCCTGGCGGGAGGCGGTGGCGCCGTCGTTGACCAGCGCGCGCATGGCCAGCTCGGACAGGCCGCGGTGCACTCCGGCCCGCACCTGGTCCGGCGGGATCATGCCGACGTCCTTGGGCAGCCCCGACAGGCCGTACGCGTCGCTCTCGTACGGCCAGCGCTGGGTCAGGGCGGCGTACAGGAGCGCGCCGATGGCTTCGGTGTCCGTGCGCTGCGGGTGCTCGCTGGTGATGCCGCGCAGCGCGGCCATGACGGCCAGGCCGCGGATGCGGTACTGCCCGGACTCGGTCCGCAGCACGGAACTGGGATTGAGCCTGAGATGGGACAGGCCTTCCCGGTGGGCGGCGGCCATGGCCTGGGAGACCTGGCTGACGAGCTGGTAGGCGTCGTGCGGTTCGAGCGGGCCGTTCGCGAGTACGGCGGTCAGTTCCGTGGCGTCCGGCAGCCACTCGTGCACGACGTAGACGAGGTCGTTCTCCTCGACGGCGTCGAGGACCTGCACGAAGCGGGGGTCGCCGAGCAGCGCGGCGGAGCGCGCGGCGGACAGCACGGGGCGGGCACGCGGGTGGTCCGCGGGCAGGATGTGTACGCCGACGGCACGGCGCAGTTTCTCGTCGACCGCACGCCAGCTGCTGAATCCGTCCAGACGGGTGACGCACTCCTCCAGGCGGTAGCGTCTGGCGAGCTTGTGGCCGCTGTGCAGTTCGGGCGGCTTGGTGTCGGCCACCGCGGCAGGCTGATCGCCGGTGCGTGCGGTGTCCTCGTCCGTGCCGGTTACGCTCTCGGCCTCCGCACCGTCGTTCGTGGCCTCTCCCGCCTGGGCGGTCAGCGGTTCCTCACCGCTCGTGTCGGCCACGTCGACGGCAGCCGTGCTCCGTTCCGCCACCGTCGTTCCTGCCTCCCCATCCGTTGCAGGCTCTACGAGCCAAGACAATTGTGCCCACAGTCCGCCACTATGCACGACACACGGTTGCGGCCGATGGTTGTGCCCGATCAGCGCCCCAGCTTGGCGCGCACCATGCCGACCATCGCGTTCATCTCCTCGACCCGCATCCGCTTCGCGGCGAGGAAGAAGACGGCGATCAGTGTGACACCGCCGCCGACCAAGGCGGCCAGCGAACCGGTGACTCCGCTGCCGAGCGCCATGGTGATTCCGTATGCGGCCGCGCCGCCGACCAGCGCGGCGGGTACACAGGCACCGGCGAGGCGGGCGTACGTACGAATGACATGCGGTCCGTCCAGGTCGCCGCCCAGCCGTGTGCGCAGCCGCCGCCAGGCAATGCCGACGCCGACGGCGTAGGCCAGGCCATACGCGGCGGCAAGGCCCACCACGACCCAGCGGGCCGGCAGGACGAGGAAGCACAGACCGGAGACCGCCGCGTTGACGGCGGCGACGATCACCGTGTTGAAGAACGGCGTGCGGGTGTCCTCGTAGGCGTAGAAACCGCGCAGGATGACGTACTGCGCGGAGTACGGGATCAGGCCCAGGCCGAACGCCATGATCACGTAACCGATGTTGGTGGCACCGGCGCCCGCGCTGGAGAACATCAGCGTCGCCATGGGGACGCCGAGCGCCAGGAACGCGAAGGCGCACGGAACGATGGCCACGGCGGAGGTCCGCAGGCCGTAGGAGATGTCGTCGCGGACGGCGGTGACGTCCCCGTCGTGCGCGGCCCGGGAGATGCGCGGCAGGACGGCGGTCATGACCGAGACGGTGATGATGGCCTGCGGCATCTGCCAGAGCTGCAGCGCGTAGTTGTAGGCGGTGATACCCGTGCCGGAGTGGCCCTCTCCCTCGGCGACCGAGCCGGCCCAGGTGGCGATCTGGGTCACCACGACCAGGCCGAGCTGGTTGGCCAGCACGAAGAAGAAGGTCCACTTGGCGAGCCGGGCGGCCTTGCCCAGCCCGTGGCCGCGCCAGTCGAACCGGGGGCGGAGCCGGAAACCGGCGTCCCGGAGGTAGGGGAACATGGCGAGCGCCTGCACGGTCAGCCCGAGCAGTGTGCCGATGCCGAGCAGCCGGATGGCGTCGGCGGAGACGTTGCCGGCGCTCACGCCGCTCTGCGAGAAGCTGCCGAAGACCCAGATGAACGCGCCGAAGGTGGCGATCACGATGACGTTGTTGAGGACCGGGGTCCACATCATCGCGCCGAACCGCCCGCGGGCGTTGAGGATCTGTCCCAGCACGACGTGCACGCCCATGAAGAACATGGTCGGCAGGCAGTAGCGGGCGAAGGCGACCGCTACATCCATCTGCTGGGGATCGGAGGCGATCTTCGGCGACATCATGCTGATGAAGACCGGAGCCGCCAGCACACAGACCGTGGTGATACCCGCCATCAGCACGGTGACCAGCGTCAGCAGGCGGTTGGCGTACGCCTCGCCGCCGTCCTCGTCGTTCTTCATGGCCCGCACCAGCTGCGGGATGAACACCGCGTTCAGGGCGCCGCCACCGACGAGGATGTAGATCATCGTCGGCAGGGTGTTGGCGACCTGGTACGAGTCGTTGAGGGTGCCGACGCCGATCGCCGCGGCGATGACGAGGTTGCGTACGAAGCCCAGGATGCGGGAGACGAGCGTGCCCGCGGCCATGACGGCGCTGGACTTCAGCAGGCTCGAAGCGCGTCCGCCGGAGCGCTTGGCGGGCGCGGAGGGTTCCGGGACCGGTGCCGGCGGCTGCTCCGGTACGGCGGCGGCCTGCTGAACCGGCTCCTGCTGCTGCGGGGCCATCGGCCGCTGGGGCTCGTAAGGACGCTGGGACTCGTACGGCTGCTGCTGGTCCCGGTACAGGTGCGCGAAGGCGTCCTGTTCCGGGCGCTCGTCGGCGGCCTGTGTGATCAGGTCGTCCACCCCCACGAACTGCGTCGTGGCGGCGTCGTCGCCGTACGGGAGGTGCCGGGTCGGGCCCTGCGGTTCCGGAGGCGGAGGCGGGGCCCACACCTGCGGGTCCGGAGTGTGCTGCGGGGCGGGCGGCTGCTGGTAGAGCGGATTCGGCGCCTGGCCGGGCGGCGGCGGAGGGTGCGCCGACCGGTCGTAGAAGACGTCGTTGACCGGGTCCTGGGTCGTGGGGTCCTGGGACCGGTACGGGTCGTTGGCGTACGCGTCGTGCATGTACGGGTCCTGGGGCGGCTGCCCCTGGGGCGTCGGCGGTCCGTGACCCGCGGGGGTGCCGTGCGCACCCCTGCCGCGGTCACCGTCGTACGGCGCATTCATCGCTGCCCCACCTCATCCGTCGCCGGCCATCCGGCCCCGCCAACTATCAACGGTCCACTTTCTCACCTGAGCCGGACGTGCCCGTGCTTTCCGAACCGGTGTCCGGCCCGGGGTCACTCGGCTGCACCGGCTCGTCACCATCCGTACCGCCGCCGTCCCCGTTGTCGCCGCTCGTCCCGTCGGGGCCGTCGTCACCGCCGGTCCCCTCCTCGTCGCGCCGGGAGCCGGCACGCTTGCGCTGGAGGTAGATCCGTACACCGGCGAGGACGAGCAGCAGTACGCCGCCCGCGATGACGAGCATGATCGTCGAGGTGATCTCGGTGACGTTGACCTGGAAGGTCATCGGCCGGCCGTACGGCTTGCCCTCGGACGTGTAGAGCTGCGCCGTCACCTGCACGGGACCGTTGGCGTTCGCCGTCGTGTCGAACTTGAACGACTGACTGTGGCCGCCGTCGACCGTGATCTCCTGCGGCTCGCCGGCGTCGAGCCGGTTGGGCTGCGAGGAGGTCAGTTCCAGCGTCAGGCCCTTGACGCCCTGCACCAGGTTGTTCTGCACCGTCACCGGAATGGTCGCGCTGCGCCCGGAGAGCGTCGCGTCCGACTTCTGGATCAGCCGCACGTTCTTCGTCAGGCCGTCGAGATAGGTGCGCACGGAGGTACGGAACGCCGCGGCGCCCGCCTCGTCGCCCCGCCACTCCGTCGACATCTCCCGCATGATGGCGTTGCCGAACGGGGTCACCACGCGCGGCGGCTGGGACAGCACGACCTCGAAGTCGTCCAGCACCGCCTGGGTGGCCTGGATCTGCTCGAAGGCTTCCGTGGGCAGTTCCTGCTTGCGCAGCGAGTCCGGGTACGCGGAGTTCTTGGGCACCTCGCGGTTGGCGCCCGGGTCGGGTGCGGCCTTGGCGGCGCCCGCCAGGTTCAGCGGCTCGGCCCAGCGGCCCGGTGCCAGGGCCTTCACCCCCGCGGCCATGGCCTGGGCCTGGCTGACCGAAGGGGTGCGCTGCGGGGCGACGACGATGTTGCGCTGCCGCCCCGGTTCCTGGCCGTTGACCATCAGGCTCTGCGCGAGGAACTGCTGGATGGCGAGGGTGGAGTTCTCGGCCTTGGACAGGTCGCCCTCGAAGGCGGTGGACAGCCGTGCGTCCGCGACGACGGCGGTGTTGCCGCCGCCGATGGGCCGGGCCGCCGTCGGGCTGTAGGAGAGCTCGTTCTCCTGGAGGCTGTCGCTGCGGGCGATGATGTTGTGGGCGCCGCCGGAGGTGGCCACGTCGACGATCGAGGAGTCGACGGCGCCCTCGGCGGGCCAGGCGAAGTCGGTGCGGGGCTTGACGCCCAGGATCGTCTCCACGGTCTTGGCGGCCAGCGTGGTGGCCGGGCCGAGGTGACCGAGGGCGCTGGGGACCTCCTTGCCGCGGTGGGCGAGGGAGGCCAGATCGGGGTCGCCGAAGGGGAGCGCGACGACCTCGTGGGTCTTCACGGCCTCCTCCACCTGGCTCAGCCACTGCTTGGCGACCGCCTGGTTCTTGCCGGCCGTGGGGCCGTTCGGCCCTTCGACCTTGTACGTCTTGGTCATCGCGTCGACGGAGGCGAGCACGTCGGGGTCGATGACGAAGGTGACGGGCAGGTCCTTGCCGAGCGCCACGAGCTGCTGGAGCCGCCCGCCGGGGGCGATCTCCGCGGCCAGGTTGTCGTTGCGGAAGACCGGGGTCTGCTCCGCGTCCGCGTCGGTCTCCGCGGTGAGGTGCGTCGAGGAGATCAGCGGCCACAGGTAGGTGAGCTGGGTCTTCTTCTCCACGTCGGAGGTCTGCCAGGGCAGGAACGTCCGCTTGGCGCCGAGCACCTGCTCGTACGGAGCGTTGCCCGATCGGCCGGACAGGGAGACGCCGAGCTGGTAGACCCCGTCGTCCCCGAGGTCGAGATCCTTGACCGGGACGTGGAGGGTGAAGGTGCGGCTGACGCCCGGCGCCAGCTTGTCGATCTTTTGGGTGCGGTTCGCGATCTCCGGGCCGTCCGTACCGGGCGAGAAGCCGGTGCGCTTGGCGGCCGTGTCGATGGCGCTGCGGCTGCTGAGGGCGGGCCCCCGCCGCAGGCCCACGTGCGCGTCGGTGACCGGGGAGTCACCGCGGTTGGTGAGCGTGCCGGAGACGGTGAGGGTGTCGTCCTTCTTCGGCGCTGTGGGCGTGAGGGCGTCGATGGAGACGTCGACGGTGCGCGAGCCGGCGGCATGGGCTTCGGGGGAGGCCGGGATCTGCAGCGCTGCCACCAGCAGCGGCACTCCGGCGATCAGTGCCGCGGCCCGGCGCAACCACCGACCGCGCGGCCGTTCACTCCCCTGGAACCCTGCCGCCTCGGCCACGCGTTCGCCCGTCCCTCGTCGTCGTCAGTGGTCGTCGGAATGTGCGTCCACGCATGGTAACGAGACCTGCTGTGGTGAAGTGCTGGGGACTGCTCCACAAGATCGCCCGTTGGACGTCCGCGGGAGGACCTTGTCCCCTTTTCACGGGGATGCCCGGCGGCGTGGACGACGGGAGGCTTCGCGCGACGCGGCCACGTACCCTGTTCTGTTGTGCCGAACGCCAACAATGACTTCCTCGCCCCGCAGCCCGAGCGGACCTCGCAGTCGACGAACGCACTGAGCCAGGTGCAGCGCCGTGCCGTCGGCGAACTGCTGCGGGTGTCCCCCGTCGCGGACGATCTGGCCCGCCGTTTCCAGGAGGCCGGGTTCACTCTTGCCCTGGTCGGCGGCTCGGTGCGGGATGCCCTGCTCGGCCGGCTCGGCAACGACCTGGACTTCACCACCGATGCCCGGCCCGAGGACGTACTGCGGATCGTCCGACCGTGGGCGGACGCGGTGTGGGAGGTCGGCATCGCCTTCGGCACGGTCGGCTGCAAGAAGGACTCGTTCGACATCGAGGTCACCACGTACCGCTCCGAGGCGTACGACCGGACCTCGCGCAAGCCCGAGGTGTCCTACGGCGACTCCATCGAGCAGGATCTGGTGCGTCGGGACTTCACGGTGAACGCCATGGCGGTGGCGCTTCCGCAGAAGGAGTTCATCGACCCGCACAACGGTCTGGAAGACCTGGCGGCGCGCGTCCTGCGGACGCCGGGCACGCCGGAGGAGTCGTTCTCCGACGACCCGCTGCGGATGATGCGGGCCGCCAGGTTCGCCGCGCAGCTGGATTTCGAGGTGGCCGAGGACGTCGTCTCCGCCATGAAGGCCATGTCGGAGCGCATCGACATCGTCTCCGCCGAGCGGGTGCGGGACGAGCTGAACAAGCTCCTCATGGGGGCGCACCCGCGCAAGGGCCTCAAGCTGCTGGTCGACACGGGAATCGCCGACCGGGTGCTGCCGGAGCTGCCGGCACTGCGACTGGAACGTGACGAACATCACCGTCACAAGGATGTCTACGAGCACTCGCTGACGGTTCTGGAACAGGCCATCGACCTCGAAGAGGACGGGCCCGACCTGGTGCTGCGGCTCGCGGCGCTGCTGCACGACATCGGCAAGCCGAGGACGCGCCGCTTCGAGAGCGACGGCCGGGTCTCCTTCCACCACCACGAGGTGGTGGGCGCGAAGATGACCAAGAAGCGGATGACCGCGCTGAAGTACTCCAACGACATGATCAAGGACGTCTCGCTGCTGGTGGAGCTGCACCTGCGCTTCCACGGGTACGGGACGGGCGAGTGGACCGACTCGGCGGTCCGCCGGTATGTGCGGGACGCCGGCCCGCAGCTGCGGCGGCTGCACAAGCTGACGCGCTCGGACTGCACGACCCGCAACAAGCGCAAGGCCAACGCTCTCTCCCGTGCCTACGACGGGCTGGAGGAGCGCATCGCGCGGTTGCAGGAGCAGGAGGAGCTGGACTCGATCCGGCCGGACCTGGACGGCAACGACATCATGCAGATCCTCGGTATCGCTCCCGGTCCCGAGGTCGGCAAGGCATACAAGCACCTGCTCGAAGTGCGGCTGGAGAACGGCCCGATGGAGCGGGACGAGGCCGTTGCCGCCCTTCGGGAGTGGTGGGCCGCGCAGGGCTGAGCGCGACGTTTCACGTGAAACACAGAGGGCGGGCAGCCCCCGTGTTTCACGTGAAACCGTCCGGGACCTACTTCGTGATGTCTTCGAGGCAGAGCACGACCTTGCTGCGGTGCCTGCGCCCGGTGGCCTCCGCGTAGGCGTTGTATTTCGTCAGATCGCACAACTTCTCGTCGGTGGTGTCGTCATGCACCTCGGCGACCTTGTAGGCGGCATCGGAAGCGGTGCAGTCCGCCTTCTCCAGGTCCGGCCGGACGGTCGTGCCGTTGTTCTTCATGCAGTCGCCGACGGCGGCCTTCTTGGCGTCCGAGCCGAACAGGGAACCGAAGGCTGCCAGGCCGCCGAGCGCCAGGCCGAGTACGACGAGGGTCAGGATGACGCGGGTGACTTTCTGGCCCGCGGTGTCCGGGCGCTGAGATCCGGGCGGCTGAGGCGCCGGGCCCTGCGGCGGCACTCCGTAGGGCTGTTGCGGGGGTGCCGACTGCGGCCAGGGGATGCCTTGCTGCTGTGGTGCCTGCGGAGGGTGGGCGTAGCCGCCTTGGGGCTGGCCGTACGGCGCCTGGGGAGCCTGCGGGTGCTGCCCGTAGGGAGGGGGCGGTCCTTGCGGCGGCTGCCCGTACGGCCCGGCCGGGGCCTGCGGGTACGGAGCCTGGCCGTAGGGATTCTGGCCGTACGGGTTCTGGCCCGGAGGCGGCGGCATGGTCACGTGGGTCCCCCTGAAAACGGTGCGTCACGGTGCGTGTTGGAAGCACGTAACGTATCGGGTCGCGAGAGAGCCCCCAGCTGCCGGTGTATCGGGGGACTTGTGCAGCTGCTGCCTATCGCCGCACGAAACGCATCAGCGCCGCGGCGGTCGCCGCGTGGAGCAGGGCCACGCCGGCGATGAGCACCCCGGATCTGCCGTCGGGCGGGAGCAGCAGTGCTGCCACGGCTGCGGCACCGACGTAGGCGACGTTGAAGAGCATGTCGTAGACGGCGAAGACACGGCCGCGGAAGGCGTCGTCCACACAGGACTGCACCACCGTGTCCGTGGAGATCTTGGCCGCCTGGGTGCTGAGCCCGAGCACGAAGGCGGCAACCAGCATCGGCCCGTACGCGAAGGCCAGCCCCAGGGCCGGTCCCAGGACCGCCGACAGCGCCGCACAGCACGCCATCCAGACCAAGGGTTTGAACCGGGCCACCGCCGCCGGGGTGATGACCGCGGCGGCGAAGAAGCCGGCTCCCGATACGCCGACGGCGAGCCCGAGGAGCGCCAGGCCGTCCGATTCGCTGTCGGCCCACGCGTACCGGCACAGCATCAGCACCATCACCGTCAACGCGCCGTAGCAGAAACGCATCGCGGTCATCGCCGTCAGGGCTGCCGCGGCGGTACGGCGCTCCGCGAGGTGGCGCAGCCCTGCCACCAGGCCGCGTGCGGTGCTCAACAAGGCAGCACCCACCCGGGACTGAAGCTCCGAGGGCTCGGGCCCGAGCAGCCCGGAGGCCATCCGCAGAGAGACCGCGGCAGCGCAGAGGTAGAGCGCGGCCGCGAACAGCACGACGATCGTGTTGGACTCGACTCCTGCCAGCCGGGCGGCGAAGGCGATGCCGCCGCCTGCGGTGGTCGCGAGTGTGCCGGCTGTCGGGGAGAGGGAGTTGGCCACCACCAGGTGCTCCGTGCCGTCGACGACGCGCGGCAGTGCGGCCGAGAGCCCGGCCAGTACGAAGCGGTTGACGGCCATGACGCAGAGGGCGGATGCGTAGAAGAGCCAGTCCGAGGCCTGCGCGGTGATCAGGGCGGCGCTGCCGACGGCGAGCGCGGTGCGCAGCAGATTGCCGTACAGCAGCACCTGTCGACGGCGCCAGCGGTCGAGGAGTACGCCCGCGAAGGGGCCGAGCAGCGAATAGGGAAGCAGCAGTACCGCCATGGCGGAGGCGATGGCCGCGGGAGATGCCTGTTTCTCGGGGGAGAAGACGACGTATGTGGCGAGCGCGACCTGGTAGACGCCGTCGGCGGCCTGGGACAGCAGCCGTACGGCCAGCAAGGAACGGAAGTCGCGCAGCTGGAGCAGTACGCGGAGATCACGCACAACGGGCATGGGGTCCAGCCTCACACAGCCCGCAGGCCCCCGGACGGAATTTCCGGGGGCCTGCGGGCACGGGGGGCGGCGCGGTGCTTAGCGCTCGACCTCGCCCTTGATGAACTTCTCGACGTTCACGTGCGCCTCGTCGTCGAAGTACTGCACCGGCGGCGACTTCATGAAGTACGAGGAGGCGGAGAGCACGGGGCCGCCGATGCCGCGGTCCTTGGCGATCTTCGCGGCGCGCAGTGCGTCGATGATGACACCCGCGGAGTTGGGGGAGTCCCAGACCTCCAGCTTGTACTCCAGGTTCAGCGGGACGTCACCGAAGGCACGGCCCTCCAGGCGCACATAGGCCCACTTGCGGTCGTCCAGCCAGGCCACGAAGTCCGACGGGCCGATGTGGACGTTGTCCTCGCCCAGCTCGCGGTCGCGGATCTGCGAGGTGACGGCCTGGGTCTTGGAGATCTTCTTCGACTCCAGGCGCTCGCGCTCCAGCATGTTCTTGAAGTCCATGTTGCCGCCGACGTTCAGCTGCATCGTGCGGTCCAGGACGACGCCCCGGTCCTCGAAGAGCTTGGCCATCACGCGGTGCGTGATCGTGGCGCCGACCTGGGACTTGATGTCGTCACCGACGATCGGCACACCGGCCTCGGTGAACTTGTCCGCCCACTCCTTGGTGCCGGCGATGAAGACCGGCAGGGCGTTGACGAAGGCGACCTTGGCGTCGATGGCGCACTGGGCGTAGAACTTCGCAGCGTCCTCGGAGCCGACGGGCAGGTAGCACACCAGAACGTCGACCTGCTGGTCCTTGAGGACCTGGACGATGTCCACCGGCGCCTCGTCGGACTCCTCGATGGTCTGGCGGTAGTACTTGCCCAGGCCGTCGAGGGTGTGTCCGCGCTGGACGGTCACGCCGGAGTTCGGCACGTCGCAGATCTTGATGGTGTTGTTCTCGCTGGCGCCGATGGCGTCCGCCAGGTCGAGGCCGACCTTCTTGGCGTCGACGTCGAAAGCGGCCACGAACTCGATGTCACGCACGTGGTAGTCGCCGAACTGCACGTGCATCAGGCCGGGCACGCGGCTGTCCGGGTCTGCGTCCTTGTAGTACTCGACGCCTTGCACCAGCGAGGCGGCGCAGTTGCCCACGCCGACGATGGCTACGCGAACCGAACCCATTCCGGTTGCTCCCTGTGATCTCGACAAGGTCCCGCGGACTGCGGGGACCTCATGTGGTGGTGTCATCGGACGGATCCGGCCGGGAACCACCCCGACGCCGGGGCAGGCCGCCCGTATCTGCTGACGTGTCCTTCTGGTCCTGCTCCGCGGGGTCCACGGCGCGTCGATCGTGTCCGGCGCGCTCGCTCTCGATCAGCTCGTTGAGCCACCGGACCTCGCGTTCCACGGACTCCATGCCGTGCCGCTGCAGTTCGAGGGTGTAGTCGTCCAGCCGCTCGCGTGAACGTGCCAGGGAGGTACGCATCTTTTCGAGGCGCTCCTCCAGCCGGCTGCGGCGGCCCTCCAGGACCCGCATCCGTACGTCGCGCGAGGTCTGCCCGAAGAAGGCGAAACGGACGCCGAAGTGCTCGTCCTCCCACGCGTCCGGGCCGGAGTGTGCGAGCAGCTCCTCGAAGTGGCCTTTGCCCTCCGCCGTCAGCCGGTAGACGATCTTCGCCCGGCGGCCCGTGAGGGACGCGGGCGAGGTCTCCGGAGAACCGCCCGTCTCCTCGGTCAGCCAGCCGTTGGCGACCAGCGACTTCAGGCAGGGGTAGAGGGTGCCGTAGCTGAACGCACGGAAGACCCCCAGCGAGGTGTTGAGCCGTTTGCGCAGCTCGTAACCGTGCATGGGGGACTCGCGGAGCAGTCCGAGGACGGCGAACTCAAGGATGCCGGACCGCCTGCTCATGTCCGCCTCCTTGGTCTCGTGCGTTCTTTATGCCGAGCTGATGTATCGATTCGATACATCCAGACGATAGATCGGGGCCACGGGAGGAACAAGAGGGGGGACGGTGAACGCCGTCACATCACCGTTTCGTTCTACCCAACCTGACTGATTTGGAGTGAATTTCAACAGTGGGCAGGTTTTGGCCGTGCGTAGTCTGTGCGGCAGCAGACTGCCGGGGAACCGTGGGGCGCAAGATGACGTCCCCGTCCTCGGTGTAGTGCGTCCCCATGAGCCATATGGGTGCCGTACGTCGGGGGGACCTGAAGCCAACTGCCGCCTTCAGGCGACGAGATAAATAGCGCGCCTGCCCGAGGAGTATTCGTTCCATGAGCGAGCACCGTCGCAAACCGCCCCAGCCGCAGGGCGGCGGACGTGCTGCGGCCCGACGAGCCGCACAGCAATCATCCGGGCGCCGTGCCGCGCCCACCCGCGGCTCCGCATCCACCCCCGGTCCGGATCCCGACTCCGGAGCGTACGGGGAGGAACGGCCGGCCGGCGGCAGAGCCGAGGCCAGGCGCGCCGCGCAACGCGGCGGCCGACGACGTGCTTCCGATACCGCGGCGATGGCCTCCGGCAGTGGCCGTGGCGGACGCGGTGGCGGCCGCCGTGCCGGTGGCGGTGGCGGCGGCGAAGGCGGGCGCGGACGGGGCCGGGGAGCGGGCAAGCCCGGCAAGAAGCGGTTCATCGACTACCCGCGCGCGGGCAAGATCGGCTGGCGCCGGTTCATGCCGTCCTGGAAGCAGGTTGTCGGTACGTGCATCGGCTTCATCGCGCTGATCGTCGGCGCGGCCGGCCTCGCGCTGGCCTACGTGGACATCCCGAACCCGCAGAAGGCCTCGCAGCTGCAGAAGAACGTCTACTACTGGTCCAACGGCAAGCCGATGGTGGTCGCCGGCGGTGGTGACCTCAACCGTCAGATCGTGCCGATCTCCTCGATCCCCAAGTCCATGCAGAACGCGGTGATCTCCGCCGAGAACGCCTCGTTCGACAAGGACTCGGGCGTCGACCCGATGGGTATCGCCCGTGCGGTGTTCAACATGGCCAAGGGCGGTGAGACCCAGAGTGGCTCCACCATCACCCAGCAGTACGTGAAGAACACGTACCTGGACCAGTCGCAGACCCTCAAGCGCAAGCTGACCGAGCTGTTCATCTCCATCAAGGTGGGCATCAAGGAGAAGAAACCGACGATCCTGGCCGGCTACCTCAACACCGCTTATTACGGGCGAGGGGCCTACGGCATCCAGGCGGCGGCGCGGGCGTACTACGGCAAGGACTGCGACAAGCTCACCCCGAGCGAGGGCGCGTTCCTGGCGTCGCTGCTCAACGGCCCCAACCTCTACGACCCGTACGTGCAGACGGAGACCAAGGGCGCGAACCTCAAGCGCGCCGAGGCCCGCTGGAAGTGGACGCTGGACCGCGAGGTCGAGGTCGGGCGTATGTCCAAGGAGGAGCGGGCTCCGATCCAGGAGTTCCCGATGCCCAGGAAGCCCAAGAAGGCCATGGACCTCCGCGGGCAGAAGGGCTACCTGGTCGACCTGGCCAACAACTACATCACGGCGAACACCAAGATCACGGACGTCATGCTGAAGAAGGGTGGCTACGAGATCCACACGACGTTCGACGAGAAGCAGGTCAACGAACTCGCGGCGTCCGTGGACAAGGTCACCAAGGAGCACATCAAGCCCGACAAGCGTGACGTGGACAAGTACGTCCAGTTCGGCGGCGCCTCGGTCGAACCCGGGACCGGCAAGATCGTCGCCATCTACGGCGGCAAGGACGCGACCCAGCACTACACGAACAACGCCGACTACACCGGTGTCCAGGTCGGCTCGACCTTCAAGCCGTTCGTACTGGCATCGGCGATGAGCGACGGCGTACGGGACCCCCACAACCCCGAACGGCGCACCCGCGTATCGCCGAACAGCATCTACAACGGCGACAACAAGCTGAAGCTGCTCAACTACGACGGGACCGTCTGGCACGACAAGGACGGCAAGGAGTGGCACCAGGCGAACGACGGCAACAAGGACGAGGGCAAGATCTCTCTCCGTACCGCCATGCAGTTCTCGGTGAACACCCCCTACATCCAGCTCGGCATGGATGTCGGCCGGGACAAGGTGAAGGACGCGGCCATCGCCGCGGGACTCCGCGACGACCAGAGCATGGCGAAGACCACCCCGACCTTCTCGCTGGGCACCTCGGCGCCGAGCGCCATCCGGCTGGCCGGCGCGTACGCCACCTTCGCCTCCAGCGGCCAGCAGGACGATCCGTACTCGGTCGAGTCCGTCGAGAAGGACGGCCAGTCCATGTACGAGCACACCAAGAAGCCCAAGACGGGCTTCAGCGCGGCGGTCGCGGACAACGTGACGGACGTCTTGAAGACCGTGGTGGAGAAGGGCACCGGTACGGCCGCGAAGCTGCCCGACGGGCGTGAGGCGGCCGGCAAGACCGGTACCACCGACGACAACAAATCCGCCTGGTTCGCCGGGTACACGAAGCAGCTGGCCACCACGATCGGCATGTGGCGGGTGGACGACCAGGCCAAGCAGCAGGAATTCCTGAAGATGTACGGCGTCGGTGGCGAGGAGAAGATCCACGGTGCGTCGTTCCCGGCCCGCATCTGGGCGGACTACATGGCGCAGGTGATGAAGGGCAAGAAGCTGGAGCGCTTCCCGGACCCCGCGCCGATCGGCCAGACGGTCTACGGCGACGGCATGAGCCCTTCTCCGAAGCCCACCCCGACCACTCCCCCGGCGAACTCGCCCACGCCCACGCCCACCAAGTCCGGGCCGTCCAGCCCGCCCCCGAGCCCCACGCCGACCAATACGTGCGCGGACTGGGACCTGAGCTGCCGGCACAACGGCGGAGGGACCGGCGGTGGTGACACGGGTGGTCGCCCGGGTGGCGGGGACTCCGGCGGGCCCAGCTCGTCACCCGACCCGTCCCCCGGCGGCCCCGGAGGCGGCGACGGCGGCATCTTCGGCAACTCGGCCGGCGGAACGTCGGGTGGACGACGCGGTTGACCGCTGACTGTTTCACGTGAAACACGACGGAGAAGCCCCCGGACCCGTGACGACGGCCCGGGGGCTTCTCCGCGTCCGGCCCAGGGCCGTACGGCAGGATGGGCGCATGACGAGCGTGCGACAGGACGAGCCCGTACGGCCGACGAAACGGGACGAGGTGGCGGCGGCCGGCAGCGAACTGATCGGTGGCCCCGCCGGGCGACGCGCGCTCTTCGGTACGGGCTGGTGGAATCCGGTACGCGTCATCGCGCTCGTCGCGATCGGGATGTTCGCCCTCGGCATGGTGCAGAAGCTGCCGTGCTACGAAAGCGGCTGGTTCTTCGGCGCCACCAGCCAGTACACCCACGCCTGCTACTCCGACATCCCGCACCTGTACGCGGGCCGCGGCTTCGCCGACGGGCTGATCCCGTACTTCGACAGGCTGCCCGGAGACATGGAGTACCTCGAATACCCGGTGCTGACCGGCGTGTTCATGGAGGTCGCCTCCTGGCTGACCCCGCACGGCGGCTCCATCCAGACCCGGGAGCAGATCTACTGGCTGGTCAACGCCGGCATGCTGATGGCCTGCGCGGCGGTCCTGGCCGTATGCGTGGCCCGCACGCACCGTCGTCGGCCCTGGGACGGCCTCCTGGTCGCCCTCGCCCCCGCCCTCGCGCTCACCGCCACCATCAACTGGGACCTGCTGGCCGTCGCGTTGACCGCCGTCGGCATGCTGATGTGGTCCCGCAGCCGACCCCTCGCGAGCGGTGTGTTCATCGGGCTGGCGACCGCCGCGAAGCTGTACCCGGTGCTGCTGCTCGGACCGCTGCTCGTCCTGTGCTGGCGGTCGGGACAGTGGCGTGCCTACGGCAAGGCCGTGGCCGGGGCCGCGGCGGCCTGGCTGGTGGTCAACGTGCCGGTGATGATCACGCACGACGCCTCCGGCTTCCACATCCGGGAGGGCTGGGCGAAGTTCTACACCTTCAGCCAGGAGCGGCCCATCGACTTCGGGTCGATCTGGCTGCTCATCTCCCAGCGCACCGGCAACCCGCTGGAGGACGCGAACACCTACGCGACGCTGCTGATGATCCTGGGGTGCGGCGCCCTGGCGCTGCTCACCTTCTACGCGCCGCGCCGGCCACGGTTCGCACAGCTCGCCTTCCTGGTCGTCGCGCTGTTCATCCTCACCAACAAGGTCTACTCGCCGCAGTACGTGCTGTGGCTGATCCCGCTCGCCGCACTCGCGCGGCCACGCTGGCGCGACTTCCTGATCTGGCAGGCGTGCGAGGTCATGTACTTCCTCGGTATCTGGATGTACCTCGCCTACACCAACAACGGCGACAAGCATCAAGGACTACCGCTGGAGGGCTACCAACTGGCGATGATCCTCCACCTGCTGGGGACGCTGTACGTGTGCGCCGTGGTCGTGCGCGATGTGCTGCTGCCGGAGCGGGACGTCGTACGAAGGGACGGTGACGACGATCCGTCGGGCGGCGTGCTGGACCACGCGCCGGACGTCTTCGTACTGGGCCGCGCGCGCCATCTGCCGCGACACGCGGTGCAGTTCGAGGGGGCATCGCAGGTCCGCTGGGGTGTGGCCAGGGATTCCCTGCACCGGTAGCCACGCATACGAAAGGGGCCCGGGCCGCAGATTTCTCCGCGGCCCGGGCCCCTTTCGCTGTTCGGTGGGAGGCGGTGCCTGCTCAGCGGTCCACGATGCGGTCGTACTGCGTCGTGGTGTGCCGCAGATGCGCCACCAGTTCCTCGCCGACCTGGGGCTCGGGGGCGTCCCCCGGCACGAAGAGGATGGAGACCTGCATGTGCGGGGGCTCCGCGAACCACCGCTGCTTGCCCGCCCACACGTACGGCGAGAGGTTGCGGTTGACGGTCGCCAGGCCCGCCCGGGCCACGCCCTTGGCGCGGGGCATCACGCCGTGCAGCGCCTTGGGCGACTCCAGGCCCACCCCGTGCGACGTACCGCCGGCCACCACGACCAGGTAACCGTCCGAGGCCGCCTTCTGCTGGCGGTAGCCGAAGCGGTCGCCCTTGCCGATCCGGGTGACGTCCAGGACCGAGCCGCGGTACTCGGTGGCCTCGTGGTCGCCGAGCCACAGGCGCGTACCGATCCGCGCGCGGAACCGGGTCTGCGGGAACTGCTGCTGGAGGCGGGCCAGTTCGTCGGACTTGAGGTGGCTGACGAACATCGTGTGCAGCGGCAGCCGGGCGGCCCGCAGCCGGTCCATCCAGCCGATGACCTCCTCCACCGCGTCGGAGCCGTCGGCACGGTCCAGCGGCAGGTGGAGAGCGAAGCCCTCCAGCCGCACGTCCTCTATGGCCGCGGCCAGCTTCGGCAAGTCCTCCGGCAGCACACCGTGGCGCTTCATGCTGCTCATGACCTCGATGACCACGCGGGCGCCCACCAGGCCGCCCACGCCCTCGACCGAGGAGACCGAGCGGATGGCGCGGTCCGGCAGGGGAACCGGTTCCTCACCGTGCCGGAAGGGGGTCAGCACGAGCAGGTCACCGCTGAAGTAGTCCTTCATGCGGGCCGCTTCGTACGTCGTGCCGACGGCGAGGAGGTCGGCACCGAGCCGGGTCGTTTCCTCGGCGAGGCGCTCGTGGCCGAAGCCGTAGCCGTTGCCTTTGCAGACCGGGACGAGCCCGGGGAACTGCTGCAGAACGCTCTGCTGGTGTGCCCGCCAGCGCGCGGTGTCGACGTAGAGGGTGAGCGCCATGGCCGGGCCCGGAACCTTTCTCGTGGCTGCGTTGCGGTCGAACAGGGGGGTGGTGGTCAGCGGCGCGACATGTAGATGTCGAGCGCCTTGTGCAGGAGCTTGTTGAGCGGGAAGTCCCACTCGCCCAGGTACTCGGCTGCCTGCCCGCCGGTGCCCACCTTGAACTGGATGAGGCCGAAGAGGGGGTCGTTCTCGTCGAGCGAGTCGCTGATGCCGCGCAGGTCGTAGACGGTGGCGCCCAGCGCGTAGGCGTCGCGCAGCATCCGCCACTGCATGGCGTTGGACGGCCGCACCTCACGGCCGATGTTGTCCGAGGCGCCGTAGGAGTACCAGACGTGGCCACCGACGACCAGCATCGTCGCGGCGGAGAGGTTCACGCCGTTGTGCCGGGCGAAGTACAGTCGCATACGGTTCGGGTCCTCGGTGTTGAGGGCCGTCCACATCCGCTGGAAGTAGCCGAGCGGCCGGGGCCGGAAGTGGTCCCGCTCCGCGGTGATCTCGTACAGCCGCTGCCACTCGGCGAGGTCCTCGTAGCGGCCCTGGACGACCTCGACGCCGGCCTTCTCGGCCTTCTTGATGTTGCGGCGCCACAGCTGGTTGAAGCTCTTGTGGACGTCCTCCAGCGAGCGGTTCTCCAGCGGCACCTGGAAGACGTACCGGGGCTGCACGTCGCCGAAGCCGGCCCCGCCGTCCTCGCCCTGCTGCCAGCCCATCCGGCGCAGCTTGTCGGACACCTCGAAGGCGCGCGGCTCGATGTGGGTGGCCTGGACGTCGCGCAGGCGCTTGACGTCCGGGTCCTGGATGCCGGACTTGATCGCCGAGGAGTCCCAGCGCCGGATGATCACCGGCGGGCCCATCTTCACCGAGAAGGCGCCCTGCTGCTTCAGGTGCGCCAGCATGGGCTTGAGCCAGTCCTCCAGGTTCGGGGCGTACCAGTTGATGGCAGGACCCTCGGGCAGGTAGGCGAGGTACCGCTTGATCTTGGGCAGCTGGCGGTAGAGGACCAGGCCCGCGCCGACCAGCTGCCCGCTCGCGTCGAACCAGCCCAGGTTCTCCGAGCGCCATTCGGACTTCACATCGGCCCAGGCCGGGACCTGCATGTGGCTCGCCGAAGGCAGACTCTGGATGTACGCCAGATGCTGCTCTCGGCTGATGGTCCTCAGGGTCAGGCTCATGCGGGGCGCTCCTCGGCAGGTGTGTCCCCATGGTCGGGGCTCCGGCTCTCGCGCCGAAGCCTACTGCGACAGGGGAGCGCCCCGTTTGGGCGAAGGGGGGTGGAGCCGCCACCGCCCGGATCGCCGCCTAGCCGAGCACACCGCCGAAGAGGCCGCCGTGTGCCATGCCGAGGAAGAAGCCGACCGCCGCGGCGCCGAGCCCGATGATCAGCAGAAAGCGCTCGCCGGTCGTCGCGGAGATGAACTGTCCCCAGGCGCCGGTGGCGATGCCGATCAGTCCCGTCCAGGAACTGAGCAGGTGAAGGTGGTGGAAGTGGGCGGTGAAGAAGGCGACCGCGCCGAACACCAGCGTCGCGGCGACCAAGGTGTTCTCGACGGGATGGGCCTTGCCGTCGCTGTTCAGCAGGGAGAGAAGGCCGTGCTGCGGCCGGACTGCCTGTGCCATGCGGCACCTCCGTAGACAGGGCGGCGAACTGTAACGCCGCTCACACCCGTTGTGTTCCAGATTGGGGGGATCAGCGGCCGGATTTCAACCGGAAGCCCGGAGGCAGGTACTCTGTACAGTCTGCGCCCACGTCTGCCCAGGTCTCCTGGCCGGTCCGGGCGCGGAACGCATCATGACCCTCCTGCCACGGAACGACCGTGGCCGCTGAGTCCAAAGGAGGTGGGTTCAACATGCGTCACTACGAGGTGATGGTCATCCTCGACCCCGATCTCGAGGAGCGCGCTGTCTCCCCGCTGATCGAGAACTTCCTCTCCGTCGTCCGCGAGGGCAACGGAAAGGTCGAGAAGGTCGACACCTGGGGCCGTCGTCGTCTCTCGTACGAGATCAACAAGAAGCCCGAGGGCATCTACTCGGTCATCGACCTGCAGGCCGAGCCTGCGGTCGTCAAGGAACTCGACCGTCAGATGAACCTGAACGAGTCGGTCCTCCGGACCAAGGTCCTCCGTCCCGAGACCCACTGAACGCATCAGCGTCAGCGGTGACCGGGTTCGAGTAGCAGCAACACCAGCAGCCAGCAGCACACCCGCCGAGAGGTTCCCCTAATGGCAGGCGAGACCGTCATCACGGTCGTCGGCAATCTTGTCGACGACCCCGAGCTGCGCTTCACCCCGTCCGGTGCGGCGGTCGCGAAGTTCCGCGTCGCGTCCACTCCCCGCACCTTCGACCGTCAGACCAATGAGTGGAAGGACGGCGAGAGCCTGTTCCTGACCTGCTCGGTGTGGCGTCAGGCGGCGGAGAACGTCGCCGAGTCCCTCACGCGGGGTACCCGCGTGATCGTGCAGGGCCGCCTGAAGCAGCGGTCGTACGAGGACCGCGAGGGCGTCAAGCGCACGGTCTACGAGCTCGACGTCGACGAGGTCGGCGCCAGCTTGCGCAACGCCACGGCCAAGGTCACCAAGACCAGCGGCCGCGGTGGCCAGGGCGGCGGCTTCGGCGGCGGCCCGCAGGGTGGCGGTGGCCAGGGTGGCGGCGGCTGGGGCGGCGGCCCCGGCGGCGGCCAGGGCGGCGGTGCTCCCGCCGACGACCCGTGGGCGACCGGTGCCCCTGCAGGCGGCGGCCAGCAGGGTGGCGGCGGCGGTGGTGGCTGGGGCGGCGGCTCCGGCGGCGGCTACTCGGACGAGCCGCCCTTCTAGGTCCGACGACCGGCACGTACGCACGCTGTTTCACGTGAAACAGCGTGAAAACGGCCGGGGGCCTGAGGGCGTCAGCACAAACTTCTTGAACTCACTGGAGAGAGACAATGGCGAAGCCGCCTGCTCGCAAGCCTAAGAAGAAGGTTTGCGTGTTCTGCAAGGAGAAGATCTCCTACGTCGACTACAAGGACACGAACCTGCTGCGGAAGTTCATCTCCGACCGCGGCAAGATCCGTGCCCGCCGGGTGACCGGCAACTGCACCCAGCACCAGCGTGACGTCGCCACGGCCGTGAAGAACAGCCGTGAGATGGCGCTGCTGCCCTACACCTCCACCGCGCGATAAGGGAAGGGTGACCGACTCATGAAGATCATCCTCACCCACGAGGTCTCCGGCCTCGGCACCGCCGGCGACGTCGTCGACGTCCGCGACGGGTACGCCCGTAACTACCTGGTCCCGCGTGGTTTCGCGATCCGCTGGACCAAGGGTGGCGAGAAGGACGTCGAGCAGATCCGCCGCGGTCGCAAGATCCGCGAGATCGCCTCGGTCGAGCAGGCCAACGAGGTCAAGGGCCAGCTTGAGGGCGTCAAGGTGAAGCTGGCCGTGCGTGCCGGCGACGCCGGCCGCCTGTTCGGCTCCGTCACGCCGGCCGACGTCGCCTCGGCGATCAAGGCCGCCGGCGGCCCCGACGTGGACAAGCGCCGCGTCGAGCTCGGCTCGCCGATCAAGACCCTGGGCGCGCACCAGGTGTCCGTGCGTCTGCACAGCGACGTCGTCGCGAAGCTGGGCGTCGAGGTCGTCGCCGCCTGATCGCAGCGTCGTAGCACGTAGCACGCCGAAGGGCCGCACTCCGGAAACGGGGTGCGGCCCTTTCGCATGCTGTCTCAGCCTTCGTCCTCGTCCTGCGCCCGCTTGTAGAGGTCGGCGACAGCGTCACCGAAGTACGAGGCGTAGGAGACGTCGTCCTCGTCGCCGCCGCCCAGATGCCCGCCCAGCACGCCGATCACGGTCCCGGTGTGGCTCTTGGGGTCGTAGTCGGCCAGCCAGGGGCTGCCGCTCGTACCGCCCGCGAAGTCGGTGCACTGCACGCGCATCTGGGTGTCGCTGAACTTCGTGGTGCGGTTGTGGCAGGAGATCGGGGTCTCGCTGCTGGTGGGGTAGCCGGTGATCTTCACTTCGTTGTCGAAGCCGGGGTCGATGCCGAGGGTGTTGCCGCCCAGCACGTCCTGGATCTGCTTGCCGTCCTTGCTGCCGAGGACGAGGAAGGCGACGTCCATGTCCTCGTCCTGGGACTTGGCCCAGCGGTCGTCGACGACGACCTTCTCGACCTTCCACAGGCCGTTCGGTTCCTTGCCGTCGCGGTAGTCCGGAGCGAACACGAGGCCCTTCACGGCCTCGCCGGTCTCGGCGTCGAAAGCGCAGTGCGCCGCGGTGATCAGCATGTTCCGGCCGGGGCTCTGTACGACGCTGGCGGTGCAGAAGTGGTCGCCGGTGTCGTCCTTCTCGAAGACCGCGCCTACCCGGGCGTTCTGCTCGGTACTGCGCGGGGTGTACGCGCTGCCGTCGTCGGCGGGCGCGGTGGCAGACGGGTCCTGGTCCTGGGGGTCCTGGCCGGACTCCCCCGACTTGCCGTACCCGCTCCTGAGGGAGCCGTTGCCACGGCTGCTGGTGTCGGCATCCTGAGACGCGTAGCCCACTATGACGCCTGCCCCGATGACGGTCAGCGTCAGGGGCAGGATGATCTTCCTGGCAAGCGGGCGCACACGGTCATTATCAACACGGGGCCGTGGTTTCGGGTGCCTTCAACGCGAGGCTCCGGTCACAATCCAGCGGCCCGACCGGGTGCGTGCCCACAATGTCAGCATCCGCACGGTCATCATCAGCGTCATGGCCCACCACAGGGCGGTCAGGCCGCCGCCGACGACCGGTACGAGGAGTGCGGCAGGAGCGAAGAGGGCCAGCGTCACCAGCATCGCCCAGGCCAGGTAGGGGCCGTCCCCGGCGCCCATGAGCACGCCGTCGAGCACGAAGACGATGCCGGCGATCGGCTGGGTCAGCGCGACGACGAGGAGCGCGGGCAGCAGAGCGCCCTTGACGGCCGGGTCGGCGGTGAACAGCGGCATGAACAGCGGCCGCGTGAGGACGACGAGCAGGCCGAGCACCACGCCGGAGGCGATGCCCCACTGCACCATGCGGCGGCAGGCCGCCTTGGCGCCCGCCACGTCGTCGGCGCCCAGGTAGCGGCCGATGATCGCCTGTCCGGCGATGGCGATGGCGTCCAGGGCGAAGGCCAGCAGTGACCACAGGGTGATCACGATCTGGTGGGCGGCCACCTCGGCGTCACCGAGACGGGCGGCGACGGCGGTCGCGATCATCAGGACGGCGCGCAGCGAGAGCGTACGGACCAGCAGCGGTACTCCGGCCTGGGCGCAGGCGCGGATGCCGGCGGCGTCCGGGCGGAGGGAGGCACCGTGCCGGCGGGCGCCGCGCACCACGACGAACAGGTAGACGGCGGCCATGCCGCACTGGGCGACGACCGTTCCCCAGGCGGAGCCGGCGATGCCGAGCCCGGCGCCGTAGACCAGGGCGACGTTCAGGGCCGCGTTGACGGAGAAGCCGCCGATGGCGACGTACAGCGGGGTGCGGGTGTCCTGGAGGCCGCGCAGTACGCCGGTGGCCGCCAGGACCACGAGCATGGCCGGGATGCCGAGGGCGCTGATGCGCAGGTAGGTGATGGCATGCGGGGCGGCGGTGGCGGAGGCGCCGAAGATGTCGACGAGCCAGGGCGCGGTGGGCAGGACGGCGGCGAGTACGGCGGCGCCCAGGAGGAGCGCGAGCCAGATGCCGTCCATGCCCTGGCGGATGGCGGCGGAGCGGTCGCCGGCGCCGACCCGCCGGGCGACGGCGGCGGTGGTGGCGTACGCCAGGAAGACGAAGACCGAGACGGCGGTCGTCAGGAGCGGTCCGGCCACGCCGAGTCCGGCGAGCTGCCGGGTGCCGAGGTGGCCGATGACGGCGCTGTCGACCATGAGGAAGAGCGGTTCCGCGACGAGCGCGCCGAAGGCGGGCAGCGCGAGCGAAATGATCTCGCGGTCGTGGCGGCGGTCGGTGCGCCGCGGCGTCGCGGGAGCCTGTGTCATGCCGTCAATCTAATCTTCCACAGGTAAGAGACACAACTGTATTGCGCTCCTTACTCTGCGCCGGGCGGAGCGTTCTCCTCCGTGGCGTTCGGGTCGATCATGAACAGGTTGCCGAAGTTTTTCTCCCCCACAGCCTATGGACGACAAAGGTGCAGGTCAGAGCGGCTGTGGTCGGCTGATTGTGTGTTTGTCCACAGCGGTGTCCCCCGTGCCGTGCACAGGTTCGGCGCACTTCTCCACAGGAACACGTCCATCGTCCACATGGCCTGTGGATAACCAGATTGGCGGACGGTGCCGACAGGCCTACCGTAGTCCGGCGCCTGGCCCCTGTTCCGGTCTGAGAACCCATCCGAACTCGACGCGCCGTAACCGGAGTCGGGCGTCTCGTTTGTCAGAGCCGTGCCGTAAGAAAGAAGGGCACAGCAAGGTCCGCGCCGCGGACGGGAGGAGGTGCCGGGGTGAGTATGCCCGAGCCCGTGGAGGACCCCTGGGCGGACGCCGGCCCCAGCGACCGGCTGCCCGCCGCGCGCTCCCGCCGAGGTGAGGGCAAGGGCCGCGGCCGCGACGACCGGCGTGATCGCGGCGGTGACGAGGAGGGCGGCTGGCCCTCCGGTGGCTTCGAGCGCGTACCGCCCCAGGACCTGGACGCCGAGCAGTCCGTGCTCGGCGGCATGCTGCTGTCCAAGGACGCCATCGCGGACGTCGTCGAGGTCCTCAAGGGCCACGACTTCTACCGGCCGGCCCATGAACTGATCTACCAGGCGATCCTCGACCTGTACGCGAAGGGCGAGCCGGCCGACCCGATCACGATCGCGGCGGAGCTGACCAAGCGCGGCGAGATCGCCCGGGTGGGCGGCGCGTCGTATCTGCACACCCTGGTCCAGTCCGTGCCGACGGCGGCCAACGCGGAGTACTACGCCGAGATCGTCCACGAGCGCGCGGTCCTGCGCCGGCTCGTCGAGGCCGGCACCCGCATCACCCAGATGGGATACGCGGCCGACGGCGACGTCGACGAGATCGTCAACAGCGCCCAGGCGGAGATCTACGCCGTCACCGAGCAGCGCACCAGCGAGGACTACCTGCCGCTCGGCGACATCATGGAAGGCGCGCTCGACGAGATCGAGGCGATCGGCTCCCGCCAGGGCCAGATGACCGGCGTCCCCACCGGCTTCACCGACCTGGACTCCCTGACCAACGGCCTGCACCCCGGCCAGATGATCGTCATCGCGGCCCGTCCCGCGATGGGTAAGTCCACCCTCGCGCTGGACTTCGCCCGGGCGTGCTCCATCAAGAGCAATCTGCCGAGCGTGATCTTCTCGCTCGAAATGGGCCGCAACGAGATCGCGATGCGTCTGCTGTCCGCCGAGGCGCGGGTGGCCCTGCACCACATGCGCTCCGGCTCCATGACGGACGAGGACTGGACCCGGCTCGCCCGCCGGATGCCGGACGTGTCGGCCGCACCGCTCTACATCGACGACTCGCCGAACCTGTCGATGATGGAGATCCGCGCCAAGTGCCGCCGCCTCAAGCAGCGCAACGAACTCAAGCTGGTGGTCATCGACTACCTCCAGCTGATGCAGTCCGGCGGCTCCAAGCGCGCCGAGAGCCGCCAGCAGGAGGTCTCGGACATGTCGCGAAACCTCAAGCTGCTGGCCAAGGAGCTGGAACTGCCGGTCATCGCGCTCTCGCAGCTCAACCGTGGCCCCGAGCAGCGTACGGACAAGAAGCCGATGGTCTCGGACCTGCGTGAATCCGGCTCCATCGAGCAGGACGCGGACATGGTCATCCTGCTGCACCGCGAGGACGCCTACGAGAAGGAGTCGCCCCGCGCGGGCGAGGCCGACCTGATCGTGGCCAAGCACCGTAACGGCCCGACGGCGACGATCACTGTGGCCTTCCAGGGGCACTATTCGCGGTTTGTGGATATGGCGCAAACTTGATGTTGGGCTGATGTCGGTCTGACTGGGGGCGTCCTGGTCGGGTGGGGATTGGGGGCGGTGCGGCCCGAACTACCCGCTCCCGGCTACCCGTCCATGGGCCCGCGCGGCGAGTGGCTCATTCGGTGTGCTGGGCCTGGGTGAAGAAGCTGATCACCTCCTGGGGCGTGGGGTTGCGGCCGACTGCGACGGCTGCCGCGGCGCTGCGGGGGAACAGCGCTTGTTCGTATGCGGTGAGGGCGGCCTCGATGTCGTCGGGGTGTGCGGCGAGGGCCTGGCCGAGTTCGGCGCCGTCGAGCATGGCCAGGTTGGCGCCTTCGCCGTTCGGGGGCGAGAGGTGGGCGGCGTCGCCGAGCAGGGTGACGCCCGGTACCCGGTCCCAGCGGTGCCCGATCGGCAGGGCGTGGAGGGAGCGCAGGACCGGTGCGGTTCCGCCGCCGGTGATCAGGGCGGTGAGTTCCGGTGCCCAGCCTGCGTACTCCTGCGCGATCCGCGCGGCGGCCCCGGCGGCGTCGGTGAAGTCGATGGCCGCGAACCAGTCCTGCGGCTTGGCCAGTGTGAGGTAGGCGTGGAGGGTCCCGTTCTTCTCCCGGTGCGCCACGAACCACTTCCCGTGCTCGTCCGGGTCGACCGCCCCGAGCGTCCCGCTGCCGACCGCCTTCGCGGTGGCCGGGTGCAGGGTGTCGGCGTCGTACAGAAAGGTTTCGACGAAGGACCGGCCCACGTATTCGGGTATCGCGCCGGAGAGCAGGGGGCGGACGCGCGACCATGCGCCGTCCGCACCGACCAGCAGGCTGGTGACGACGGTGCTGCCATCGGCAAAGGCCACCTCGTGACGCCCCTCGGCGAGGGCACGGATGCCGGTGGCTTTGCGGCCCCAGCGGACGGTGCCGGCGGGGAGCGAGTCGAGCAGGATCTGCCGCAGCTCGCCGCGCTGTACCTCGGGGCTTTTGCCCGTGCCGTCGTCGGCCTTGTCGAACAGGACGGTTCCGTCCCGGTGGAGGAGCCGTGTCGCTTGGCGGCCCTCCAGGACGATGCCGCGGAACTCGTCCATCAGGTCGGCCGCCTGGAGGGCGAGTTGACCGTTGTGGTCGTGGATGTCGAGCATCCCGCCCTGCGCACGCGCCGTCGGGGAGGGCTCGGCCTCGTAGACCGTGGCGGGGATGCCGTGGAGGTGCAGGACGCGGGCGAGCGTGAGGCCGCCGAGGCCGGCGCCGATGATCGTGACAGGAGTGTGCACGGGGCTCCTTACGGGGCGCACACCTGCCGGGTGGGTCGATCCCGGCAGGGTCTCTGGATGGAATGGGGTTTGCCGGGGGTGCGTGGTGCGAGTGCGTGAGAGCCGGGGCCCGGCGCCCGGAGCTGGGGGCCCGGGGCCGGTTCAGGTGACGGTCACGCGGTGTTCTTGGGTGTGGGGTGAGGGGGTGGGAGGGGGCGGTGGCGCGGCGTCTCCGCGTGTGAGGTCAGATGACGATGACGCGGCGTCCGCGCGTGTGTCCGGCCTGGCTGTCGGTGTGCGCCGCCGCGGCGTCGGCGAGCGTGTACGACTTCTCGATCGGGATGTGGAGCTTCCCCCGCGAGATGAGGTCGGCGGCCTCGGCGAGAGCCCGCGGTACGCTCCCGGCCACGCCGGAGAAGCGGACACCGAGGTCCGGCGCACCGAGATCGGCGATGGAAATCACCTTCTGCGCATCTCCGGTCAGCTCGACGAGTTCGCGGATCACGCCCGAGCCGGCGAGGTCGAGAGCCGCGTCGACACGGCCGAGCTGCCGCACCCGCTCGACCCATCCCTCGCCGTACGTCGTGGCGAGGGCACCCAGGCTCCGGAGATAGTCCTGGTTCGCGGCCCCGGCCGTGCCGATCACTGTGATGCCGCGTTCGCGGGCGATCTGCAGCACCGCCGACCCGACTCCCCCTGACGCACCGCTGACCAGCAGCGTCTGCCCGGACTGCACTCCGACCTCGTGGATGACGCGCAGCGCGGTCTCCACCACGGAGGGGTACCCGGCCGCCTCTTCGAACGTCAGGCCCTCGGGCATCCGGGCCCAGGCCGACAGCACGGCGAACTCGGCGTACGTATTCGTCCCTTCGCCGAACACGTGGTCGCCGACCGCCACCCCGTCGACGCCTTCGCCGACCTCGTCCACCACCCCGGAGGCGTCCAGGCCGACTCCGGACGGCAGTTCGAGCGGATGGGCTCCCAGGATCTGGCCTTCGCGGATTCTCCAGTCGACGGGGTTGACGCCTGCCGCGCGCACGGCGATGCGTATCCGGCCGGGGCCCGCGTGGGGCTCCTCGGCGTCTATGAGGTGCAGAACGTCCGGACCGCCGAACTCGGTGAAGTTCACTCTCTTCATGCCAGGGACCGTAACACTAACCGTTAGTGTTTTGGAACTGGTGTTGTTTCGTGACTGGTAGCGTGCGGGTATGACCGTGCCGCCCGGACGCCGTGAACGTAAGAAGGCCGCGACCCGCCAGAAGATCGCGGAGGCGGCCCTGCGGCTGTTCCTGGAACGCGGATACGACAAGGTGGGCATCCGGGAGGTGGCTGCCGAGGCCGACGTGGCCGTCACCACGCTCTTCTCGCACTTCGCCTCGAAAGAGGCCCTGGTCTTCGAGCAGGACCAGGACTTCGAGCAACGCCTCACCCAGGCGGTCACCGGCCGGGCGCCGGGCGAGCCGCTCATCCCCGCGCTGCACCGCGAGGTCCTAGCCCTGGTGCGGCACTGCACGGCGGAAGGCGCGGACCCGATCTGGAACATGATCGACTCCTCGCCCGCCCTGCGGGCCTACGAGGAGTCGATGCGGCTGCGCCACGCGGAATCGCTGGCGGCCGCCATTGCCGCCGACGCCGACCTCCCGCAGTCCGCTACGGCCGGCCGGGCCATCGCGAGGTTCGCGATCGACGCCTTTGCACTGGCCCGTGAGGCAGCCGACCCGGACGCCGCGGTGGACGAAATCTTCCGGATGATCGAGGCGGCTTGGGAGGCCGGCAGCGCCTCTTGAGAAGTGCCGGGGCGGCGTGCGTGGGGTACTTCGCGTGGGTCTGGGGCTTTTCCTCCGGTCAGGTAGGGCAGGGCGACTCGGTCGGTCGAGATGCAGCCGGACTTCAGCGGGACCTCATCCGTCGTCGTTCCGGACGCCTCGCCCCTCCCCGTCCTCGCCTGACAGCCGGGACCTGAGTGCGGCGGCCACGAAGGACGCGACCATCGGCCGGCGGTCCTGCTCGTTCCAGGCGAGGACGAGGCGGCTGGGCGGCGCGTCGGTCACCGGGACGCAGACCAGGCCGGCCGGAACCGGTTCGACCAGCGAGCGGGGGAGCACCCCGATCATCCGGTTCGCCGTGATCATGTGGAGCAGCTGGATGACGTCGGCGACCTCGGGGCCGGTGCCGTCGCCCCCGGGAACCCCTCTCCAGCGGGGCAGAGTCTCGCCCTCCAGATCGGACCTCCGCACCGAAGCGCGCCTGGCGAGCCGGTGCCCGGACGGGACGACGACCACGCGGTCCTCGGCGTGCAGCGTCTCGTGGTCCAGACCGTCGAGATCGTCGAACGGAACGTAAAGCAGGCCGACATCGGCCCGGCCGTCGCGCAGGAAGTCGACACGGTCCGCGGGGCCGCTGAACAGGATGTCCACCCGGCGGGCGTCGTGCTGGTGGGCGTACTCGGCCAGGATCGTGGAGAGCAGGCCGGCATCGCCACCGGGCTTGAGTACGAGCCGCAGGTGTCCCGAGGGGTCGCCGGCGCGCCGGGCGCTCTGGACGGCGGCGCTGACCGCGTTGAGCGCGTGCCGCCCGTGTTCCTGCAATGCCTGTCCGGCCGGTGTCAGTTCGACGTGACGGCTGGAGCGGATGAACAGCGGGACGCCGAGCCGGGTCTCGATCCGTTGGATCGCCTTCGACAGCGCCGGCTGGGCGATCGAGAGGCGGGCGGCGGCGCGGCCGAAATGCAGTTCGTCGGCGACGCCGAGGAAGTACTCCAGCTCGCGGGTCTCCAGTTCAGCCATGCCTGGAGGTTATCGCTGGATATCGAATGGGTCTTGGACGTCTGCTGTGTGCGTCCCCAAGAATTGCATCATGATTCACCACACGATGATCGTTTCCTTCGATCGGCCGCTGCCCGACGTCGAGCTGGACCAATATCTCGCAGACATCGAACGAGCCATGCTCGACACCGGTCTGGTGCAGTCGGTCGTGGCCCGGCGACACGTTCCCCTCCCCGGCGAGGAAACCATTCCGGCGCTGATAGCGACTGCGATCGTGCAGGTCGCCCTGGACGGCACGGACGCGTTGGCGAAAGCGTTCACCACGCCCGCCCTGCACGAGGTGATCGAGCACTGGCAATCGCGGCATCCGTACAAGGTGGCCTGGGCGAACCACGAGCCGCTGGTATAAGCGGCGTTTCCCGAAGCACGCATGTCAGCACTTCACCCCCACCTGCGCTTGACGCACATCAGCACTTCACCCACAGCTGATCACCCGCAACTGTTCGGTCAAAGAACGGACCATCATGCGCATCGCAGTACTCGGCGCGTCCGGGCGGGTCGGCCGCCTGCTCGTCGACCAGGCACTTGAGCGGGGTCACCAGGTCGTGGCCCTCGTCCGTACCCCGGATCGGGTCGCCGTGCCCGCGTCGCGGCAGGTCGTGGACGTCCGGCAGGCGGATGTCTGCTCCCCGCAGACCTTCCCCGGCCTGGATGACGTCGACGCGGTCGTCTCGGCCATCGGTATCGGCAAGGACGACGGGCCGGGGGCGCTGGTCGCCGGGGCCGGGCTGCTCGCCGCGGCACACACCCGTACGGTGTGGCTCGGTGCGCTGGGGTCGGGCCCGTCGGAGCGCGCGGGCGGCCTGATCTACCAGGCGGTGATGCGGATGGCCGTCGGCGCGGAACTGGCCGAGAAGGCCGAGGCCGATCAGGTCGCCCGGAAGGGCGGCGCCACGGTGTTCCATGCCCCCGACCTCAAGGACGGGCCCCTGAGTGTCGGCCGACGCCTCGTGCCGCTCGCCGATCTACGGCGGCCTCTGCTGCCGCCCAGAATTTCCCGCGCCACGGTAGCCGCGCTCATGCTGGACGAGGCGCAAACGGGCGACAACGGGGGTGAAATTGTCGTACCGCTGAGTTGATCTGGGCTGATCTGATCTGATCTGGGCTGATCTGTTTGCCGTCCGTGACGCGACGCACGTTTGGGCAGCGCAGCAGGCAGCAGGCAGCAACAAGCGGCAGGCAGCAGCCCGCTGCTCCCGCGCCCCTTACTGCCCGTCCAGGTCGGCAGCCTTGATCGCGCGTTGCGTGAAGACATCCTCGCGGCGCTCCTCCATCTGCCGTAGCGCGTCCTTGCGGTCCCGCTTGGAGAGCCGGTCGAGGTACGTGTGGCCGACGAGGTGATCCGTCTCGTGCTGCAGGCACCGGGCGAAGTAGCCCGTCCCCTCGATGACGAGCGGATTGCCGTCCTTGTCGAGTCCGCGCGCAACGGCGTGATCGGTGCGAGGAACCGTCATGGCGGCACCGGGCACGGACAGACAGCCCTCGAATTCGTCGACGAGTCGGCGGTTCCCCGGGTCGGGCAGGTCCAGAACCGGGTTGAGGATGTGGCCGACGTGGCGGATGCCGTGGTCGTCCGGGCAGTCGTATACGAACAGCCGCAGGTCGACGCCCACCTGGTTCGCGGCCAGGCCGGCACCGTCGGCCACGTACATCGTCAGGAACATGTCGTCGATCAACTCCGACAGTTCCGGCGACCCGAACTCGGTGACGTCCCGGCAGGGGCGGCTCAGGACCTCCTCACCCACCACCGTGATCCGGCGCATCGACCCCCGTTCCGCCTCCGGGGGCAGCGATGGGTACGTGTCGACGGGTTGTCCCTGCACCCGGACTCGCCGGTCTACGGAGCCGGCCTGATCGTGACGAACGGACATCGCGGTTTCCCCTCCTGCGCACGCCATGCATGCCGCGGATGGCCCGCGGCCGATTGCCTTCGAGCGCGACGCGCTTGCCAAGGCCTTTGCAAAGTAGCAGACTTTGCAAAGTGACAGATGACGATCTCGCCCCTCCGCCCGGCCGGACTCGGGGTGCCGACGACGCACTGCGTGAGCATGAGGTGCGCAGGGCGCTGCTGGACCTGCTGGCCGAGGTCGGCGCGGTCACGGCGACCGAAGCGTCCGCCCGTTTGGGATACAGCTCCGGCCTCTGCTCGTTCCACCTGCGGCAACTCGCCCGCTACGGATACATCGAGGAAGCCCCGCACCGCGGAGGCCGCGCACGCCCCTGGAGGCTGAAGCAGGGCGACTCGACCGACGATGCACGCGCCGCGGAGGCGCAGTTCGGTGACTTGGCCCGCGGGCTGGAGGACGAGAGCTGGCAGCGATGGCTCGCCCAGCGGGGCCACGCGCCGTCCGAATGGCGTCACGACGAAGCCTTCAGCGCCGTCGCCTACTTGACGCCGGAAGAGATGAGCCGAGTCGCGGACACCATCCGGCGGGCACTCGCCCCCTACCAGGACCGCGAGCAACGCCCCCTGGCCCGGCCCGAGGGCGCTCTACCGGTGGCCTTGATCACGCGCCTGTTTCCCCTGCTGCCGGACCCGGCCGGCCCTGCGATGGAAACGGGCCCGGCGAACGAAGCGAACTAAGCATCTGAAGCAGATGGAGCGGACGGAGCGGACGGAGCGGACGGACCAGGCGGGGCCTGGCGGTGGGGACGAGTGGGAGCCCGCCGCCCGCCCGACTGTCAACGGCAGGTGCTCTACAGCGCGCTGTGTTCGCCGGTCGCGTTGTCAGTGGCCGCTGAGATGCTCCACCGCATGACTCCTTGGACTCTCAACGACATCGCGAAAGCTGTGCGTTCGGGCTGGGCCGCCGACACGTGTTCGCCCGATGATCACGCCCGTACGCCCTGGACCAGCGACAACCCCGCCTGGGGCCAATGCGACATCACCTCGCTCGTCGTGCACGACCTGTTCGGCGGCGAACTTCTGGTCGGCGAGGTCCACCTCGACGGGGAGCAGCACGGATACCACTGGTGGAACCGGCTTCCCAGCGGCATCGAGATCGACCTCACGTATGAGCAGTTCCGGCGCGGTCAGGTGGTTTCCGGTCGCCGGGCCGTTCCCCGCCCCGAAGGGCGACCGCCGCGCCGGGCCGAGGAGTACGAACTGCTGCGTGGCCGGGTCTGGCGTGGGCTCGGTGTGGATGTGGATGCGAAATTCGGTGCCGAGGACGCAGCGCCGCCGGCCCGGCTTTGACCTTCAGGTTGCTTGAGGTCCCAGAATCGCGGTCATGAACGAGAGCGAAGAGCTTCTGGGCATCGGGGCGTTCGGACGCCGGGTGGGCCTGGCTCCGAGCGCCCTGCGCTTCTACGACGACTGCGGCGTCCTGCGTCCCGTCAGGGTCGATCCGGTGAGCGGATATCGCTTCTACGGGGTTGGGCAGGAGGACCGTGCCGTACTGCTGCGCAAGCTGCGGGAGGCCGGGCTTCCTCTGGTGGATGCCGGGGCCGTGCTCGACGGTGGCGAAGCGGAGGCCCGTACGGTGCTCCGGGCGCATCTGGAACGTACGCGGCGGACGGCGGCGGCCGCGCAAGAGCTGGTGGAGGGGATCCTGCGGGAGCTTCCGGCCGAGGCGCTGGAGCGGCCCCGGGCGCGGGCCGGTGTCGGGGGCGCGGAACTGGCCAGCGCGGTACGACAGGTAGGGCCCGCGGTCGCGGACGCCGAGACGCGGGCGGAGTTCCCGGTCCTGGGCTGCGTATTGCTCGAAATCGACGACGGTGAAGTGCGGTTGGCGGCAACCGACCGTTATCGGCTGTCGGTCCGGGTGCTGAGGGCCGGCACGATGGCGGGCGGCCCCGCTCGGGTGCTCATCGACGCGGGAGAACTGGCGGGCATGGCGGCGTGGGGGCTCCGGCAGCCACACGTCGACGTCGAAGTGGACGGCGAGAGTGTGCGCCTGGTCGGGGAGGCCGGAGAGCACTGGGTGTCCTCGGGGTGTCCGGGAGAGTTTCCCGATTACCGGGCCGTGCTGGACGGGCTGGGGGACGTACGGCATCGGGTCATCGCGGACCGGAGGGCGCTACGGGAGGCCTTCGCCGAACGGGAGAAGGGCGCCGCGATCACAGTGCGGACCGGGACGGAGGAGGCAGTCGTCAGCGGGGGCGGGGGCGTGCCCGTCGTAGTGCATGCGCTCTGTACGGGGCCGTCGCTGCGGATGGCTTTCGACCCTGCGGTTCTTGTTCCTGCGCTCGACGCCGGAGTGGGGCCCGACGTGCTGCTGGAGATTGCTTCCGGGGAGGAGCCGGTCGTGGTGCGTTCCGCGGACCAAGGCAGTTTCACCACCTTGGTCATGCCGGTACAGGAGCTTGTTTCACGTGAAACAGCCTGAGGACCGGGCTGGAGGCACGACGGAAGCCCCGGCTGGAGGCCGGGCTGAAGAACGAGCCGGTAGGAGGAGCGGGACGATGGATGCGGGGAACCACGTGGTGCGGCTGTGCGTACGCGGCATGGAAGCCGAAGCACGGGGCGAGGACGAAGCAGCCCGTCGGCTGTTTCTGCTGGCGTGGCAGGACGCGAAGGACGACTACGAGGCGTGCGTTGCCGCCCATTACGTAGCCCGGCACCAGGCCACCCCGGAGGACACACTCCGGTGGAACCAGGAGTGCCTGGACCGGGCGGACCGCGTGGGCGGCGAGCGGGTACGAGGCTTCTACGCCTCTCTGTACGTGAACATGGCGCGCGCCCACCGGGATCTGGGCGACACCGCCGTGGCGCACGGGTACTTCGTGCGGGCTGCCGACCGGGTCCGGGACGTGCCCGACGGCGACTACGGCCGGTGGAACCGGTTCGCGATAGCGGAAGGGCTGCGGGAGACGGCTGCCGAGTCCGCGGACGCCGGCCCAGGAGGGAACCGGATGGCGGCTGGGACGGTGGACGGGGTGCTGTCGAGCTTGCTGACCGCGTTGTGCGCGCGCAACGATCTCAAGGCGCTGGGGTTGATCCTGCCTGCGTATCTGGGAGATCTCGGTTCCGAGGAGGACCGGGGGCGGCTCCGTTCGGCGCTGCACATGGTCCATGCGGCGCGGTGGCTACCGGCGGAGGATCAGAAGGTTCTCGGGGAAGCCATCGCGATGCTGGCAGAGAAGACCGGCTCGTCCATACCGGCCTGAGTCAGCTCAGGGGTCCTACTGATCCGAGTCAGCTCAGGGCGTCCATCGAGTCGATTCAGCTCAGGTGTCGGCTTGAGTCAGTTCGCACCGTGGGTGGTTACCGTCGGGACGGGCCGCCGCGTTCGCCAATGCGTTCCGAGCCTGTTCGGCGCGGTCCAGCTGGCTGCTGACCTGGTCCCGTACGTCCTGGAGCTGGGTGATGCAGGCGTCCAGCTCCGCGAGTTTGCGGCGGTAGACCTGGAGCGAGGCGGGGCAGGAGTCGCCGGCGGGATGTCCGGCACGCAGGCAGTCCACGAAGGGCCTGGTCTCCTCCAGCTCGAAACCGAAGCGCTGCAACATCTGGATCTGCTGGAGCAGCCGCAGGTCCGTCTCGCTGTAAGTGCGGTGGCCGTTGGCTGTGCGCTCGGCATGGAGCAGGCCGCGCGCCTCGTAGTACCGCAGGGTGCGGGTGGTGGTTCCCGCGCGCTCGGCGAGCTCTCCGATCCTCATGTCCCCGCTCCTCATGCCCCGCTCCTGCTCCCGCTTCCGCTCCCGTTTGCGTCACCGTCCGGCCCGGCTCGGTGGTGTTCCGGGCGCCACGGTGGCGACCGTATCCGTTGACGCCGACGTCACGTCCAGGGTCCGGGACGCCTTCGGCGCGACGGGTGATGGGATAGGTGTCCCATCCTTGCCCATGACCGTGGTTGTTGAGCTGTCGAGGAGTGCTAGCTATGAGCGCCAGATCGTCCGACGTACCTCAGGAGCGGAATCCCCACCAGGACATGAACAGCCCGGGGGACGACGGTGTGGAGCAGTCCGGAGCGCTGCTGCCGGAGACGCGGCGGGCCTTGTTGCGGCGGCTCGCGATCGGCCAGGCGCAAGGGCGCGCGCCGTCGATGACGGGAGCGGTGGTACGGGACGGAGAGGTGGCCTGGTCCGGCGCCCGCCAGGGCATTCCCGGAGGCGCCGGTGGGGCCGGTGTCCAATACCGGATCGGGTCGATCACCAAGACGTTCGTCGCGGTGCTGGTGCTGCGGCTGCGCGACGAGGGCCTGCTCTCGCTGGGCGATCCGCTCGGTAAGCACGTCCCGGGCAGCGCGGCCCCGGACGTGACCGTCGCGCAGCTCCTGGCGCACAGCTCCGGGCTGTCGGCTGAATCCCGCGGGCCCTGGTGGGAGCGGACGCCCGGTTCGCTGCGGCCGGAGCCCGGCGACCTGTTCGACGAGAACCCGCGCCGCCTGCCCGCCGGACGGCAGCACCACTACTCCAATCCCGGCTACGCCTTGCTGGGCTCGCTGATCGAGCAGTTGCGCGGCGGACGGCCCTGGGGGGAGGTACTGCGCCATGAGGTGTTGGAGCCGCTGGGCATGAGCCGTACGACGCTCCAGCCGCAGGCCCCGCACACCGAGGGCTGGGCGGTGCACCCCTGGGCGGACGTACTGCTGCCGGAGCCCGCCCAGGACACCGGACTGATGAGCCCGGCCGGACAGCTGTGGTCCACGATCGAGGACCTGGGCCGTTGGGCGGCGTTCCTGGTCCGTGGTGACGACCGGGTCCTCGGTGCCGCGACGCTCGCCGAGATGCGGACTCCGGCCGTACCGCCCGAGGACACGGAGTGGGACGGCGGCTACGGCCTCGGCCTTCAGCTCATGCGGTGGAACGGGCGCCTGCTCTTCGGCCACACCGGGTCCATGCCCGGGTTTCTCGCGTCCCTGTGGATCGACCCGGCCGAGGACGTCGCAGGTATCGCGTTGGCGAACTGCACCTCGGGCCCGGCCATCAGTGCGGCCGCCGCCGACCTGGCCGGAATCGTCGCGGACCGGGAACCGCGGATTCCGGAGCCGTGGCAGCCGCTGGCCGGGCCCTTGGACGAGGATCTGCTGGCGCTCACCGGGCCGTGGTACTGGGGTGCGCACCCGTACGTGGTGCGGCTGGCGGCCGACCGTGGCCTGCAGATCTCCCTCATGTCGGGCCCCGGCGGACGCGGCTCGCGGTTCCGTGCGGAGTCCGACGGCACCTGGACCGGGCTGGACGGCTACTTCATGGGCGAGAGGCTGCGCGTCGTCCGTGGTGAGGACGGCTCGGTCAGCCACCTGGACGTGGGCACCTTCGTCTTCACCCGGGGGCCGTACGAGCCCGCCGGGCCGGTGCCGGGCGGAGTGGACGCCGAGGGCTGGCGCGGGCGCTGACGATCTCGTCGGGCCTGCCCCGTATGAGCCGCACGGCTTGCAGCGGGCCCGGCGGCAGGTGTGGCAGGTCGGGCCGGCCCGACCTGCCCGGCAGCCGTGGTCAGCCGGTCAGGCGTGGCAGGCCCGGCGGGCATGGCAGCACCGGCGGACGTGCCGAGAGGCCCGTACGTCCGGGGAGGGTGCCCCGGACGTACAGTCGAGCCAGATATCAGGAGCCGCCGCACCGCGGCCCGCTACCGCTGGAAGGCCACCGTGACTGACGCGACCGCCGTGAACACGACCTCCGACGCCCCGGACCTGCTCGACCTGCCGCCGCTCACCGCCGGACACTTCGCGCGGATCGAGGACAAGGTCGCGGCACTGATGCGTACCCGGGCCGACGTGGTGGCCACGCAGGGCGAGGCGCTGCTCCCGCTGGAGGCGTGCATCCGCTCCGCCGTGGGCCCCGGCAGCACCGCGCTCAACATCGTGACCGGACCGTACGGCGAGACTTTCGGCGGCTGGCTGCGGTCCTGCGGCGCCGAGGTCGTCACGATCAGTGCCCCGTTCACGGGGGCCGTACGTCCGGAGCAGGTGGCGGAGGCACTGCGCGAACACCCCGCCATCGATTTCGTGAGCCTGGTGCATGCGGAGGCCGCGACCGGCAATACCAATCCCGTCGCCGAGATCGGCGCCGTCGTGCGTGAGCACGGCGCACTGCTGATGCTGGACGCGGTCGCCTCGGTGGGAGCCGAGCCGTTGCTCACCGACGAGTGGGGCGTCGACCTGTGCGTGATCGGTGGGCAGAAGGCGCTGGCAGGGCCGGCCGGCGTCTCGGCCGTCTCGGTGAGCGCTCGGGCCTGGGAGCGCATCGCGGCCAACGTACAGGCTCCCCGTCGCTCCTACCTCTCGCTCTTGGACTGGAAGGAGCGCTGGATCGACGGCGGCCGTACCGCGCTGCCGCATGCTCCGGCGCAACTGGAGATGCTCGCCTTGGAGCAGGCGGTGGACCGTGTCGACGTGGAAGGCCTCGATGCGGTCATCACCCGGCACCGGGCCGCTGCCGCGGCGGTACGGGCGGGTGCGCGGGCGCTCGGCGCGCTGTCCCCGTACGTGCTGCGGGACGAGGACGCGGCCCCGGCGGCCACGACGCTGCGTGCCCCCTCGGACATGGACGCCCGAGAGATCGTCTCCGCGGCGCTGGACGCGGCAGACGGAACGGTCGCGCTGCCCGTACAGGCCGCCGCAGGGGCGCTCGCCAAGGAAATGATCCGGGTCAACCACTACGGCCGGGCAGCGGAGCGGGGCGTGGTGCTGGCGTCCCTTGCGGCGCTGGCGGCGGGCCTGCGAGCCCTCGGCACGACGGTGGACGGTGACGGGGCAGCCGTGGCGGCAGCTGCCGCCTGGGACGAGGTCATCGCGGGCTGAGACTGCCGACGAACAGAGGGCCCGCAGTTGGGGGTGTCGTTTATAGTGTTGAGACCCCCCCACAAACAGTGTGGCGGGTACGGTTTTTAGTGAATTAGTCCTAGCGGGGTGGCGCGGGGGGGGGCGCG